>LKUF01000081.1 GCA_001412335.1 Methanolinea sp. SDB | reverse complement strand
GAGGCGACGACTTGCGATGATTCAAAAATTCAAAAAGACCCCGTTCTGGGCATTGGTAAGCGGCCTTGCCGGGATAGTCGTCTTCCTCGTGGCACTCCTCGTGCTCAGGTTCATCGCAGGCCACACGGCATCCCCCTTCCTCGACGGGTTCGTCAGTCTCCTCTTCGCATCCACCCCGGTCATCATCATCTTCTCGGTGCTCTTCATGGTCGCCGACGTCTTCTCGTCCTTTCCCCTGCCGGCAAACCTTCCGTACCCGGTCTTCAACGCGGTTGCAAGCGTCCTCCTGGTCACGTTCCTCCTCTCGATGCTGCAGTATTTCAACGAGTACTTCGCGCTCGGATTCGGGGGTGTGCTTGACACCTTAACCGTCATCCTCATCCCTCTCGTCCTTGTCGTCGTTTTGATCGCAGGCTACGTGGCGATCTTCACCGGGCTTTCGGTTCGGGAAGAATAGCTGGGGCTGGAAGACTGCCGGATCGATGCTCGCAATAAACCGCCACACCTCCATTCTCATGTGTGTGTCCAGTTGAGAACCATAGGGTATTGTTTTTCATTTGGATCAGGGAGGGGCACATTTTATCCGAGGGGGTCCGGGTTTTTGTTTCAGGAGTGACGCAATAAGGAATTTCCTGATTCATTCCAGCACAGACAAAATTTCCAAAATCTTCTCTTTCAGATCCGGGATGTCATGTTTCACAGTCTCAAAAACAGCTTCATAATCCACGCCAAAGTAATGATGCATTATTTTATCCCTCATCCCTGTGATCTCTCTCCAGGGTAAATCCGGATATTCCTCCCTGATTCGTGGTGAGATATTCTTTGCAGCTTCCCCGATGATTGTGAGCATTCTCTCGATTGCGGCTCTTTCAAGCGGGCAATTCTTTAGATCATCGGCAGAATTGAACTTTTTTGAAAAATCCTCGATATATTCAATTGCTTCGAGGATGTGTTTCAGATATGAATAATCCCTCCCGGTCACCCAAGTATCACCACTTCATCCTGGTGAATCGAATCAGCAAGGTAGGGGCTGACCGATTTTTCCGTGATAAGATCTACAGATGTATGCAATGCCTCGCGGAGTTCGTCTTCAATTCGAACCAGTTGAAAGAGACTTTTTCGGGAATTGAAGCGGACAAGAATATCGATATCGCTATCCTTCCCTTCCTCTCCCCGTGCATATGAACCAAATATCGCAATTCTGGTTGCCCCGTGCCGGGTCAGGATCGAAAGAACGGTTTCCCTGACCGCTGGATCTATCTGCATATCCTTCATATTACATGCCCTTCCTTTACTATCCCATATATCGATTCTCTCACATCATTCTTTTGTGTGAGCGAATACACCAGTTTCCGGGAGGCGCTCCCGGGTCAGGAAAGCGCTGGTTTATGGAACTATTCTCCAGGACAGAACATCGTCGAACTGCATACGAAAACAAAGACAGGATCCCGGAATCACTCCTGCATCTTCCAAAGGAAAAACTGTATCTAAATGGTGCTGCAAAGACTTGAAGTGAAAACCAAATCTCCCGGCAAAACCCATGACCTTCTCCCTGAACACCGGACGCCTCGTGCTCGAAGACCT
>LKUF01000080.1 GCA_001412335.1 Methanolinea sp. SDB | reverse complement strand
CTCATGCGCCAGGATATCATCAGGGAGATCATGGACAACGCGCCTGTCCGGCGATTCATGATCCAGACAAACGGGACTCTCCTTGGAAGCCTTGGTGCGGAATATACAAACCGGTTCGAGACCATCCTTGTCTCCATTGACGGACCCGAAGAACTGACCGATCTGAACCGGGGCAAGGGAACGTACCGGCGTATCATGGATTCTCTCCATGCGATCACTTCGGAAGGATTCGGCGGCGAGATCATCGGCAGGATGACGGTTACAGAAGATACAGACATCTTTGATGCCGTCCGTTATCTTGCAGGCAATACGGACTTCTCGTTCCAGTCAATCCACTGGCAACTGGATGCCTGCTTTTCGAAGGACTCGAACCGCCCGGCCTTTCCGGATTGGCTCACCACTTGCTATAACCCGGGGATACACAGGCTCCTCCGGTTCTGGAGGGATATGATGGAAGAGACGGGGGTCGTACAGAGATGGTATCCGTTCCTGTCCACGACAAACGATCTTCTCGTGGGCAGGCCGGCAAAGCTCCGGTGCGGGGCGGGCCATTCCAATTATGCCATCATGACCGACGGAAGTATCGGCCCCTGTCCGGTAATGGTCGGAATGAAAGAGCACTATGCGGGTCATATCAACTCGTCCTCGCCAGGTGACCTTCTCGAAATACCGATCAGCGGACCCTGCACCACCTGTGATGTACGGGACTTCTGCGGGGGCCGGTGCCTCTACTCAAATATCACGAACCCCTGGCCCGATGAGCGGCGTATCCTCGTATGTGAATCGGTCAGGAATCTCTTTATTGGTATACAGGAGATCCTTCCAGATATCAGGCGTCTGTTGAAGTCCGGGAAAATTTCCGCAGAGGGATTTTTGCATACCCGCTACAACGGATGCGAGATCATTCCCTGATAGCGGGCAATGACAATCTCCTTACCTGTGGTACGGCTCTCCTCTTGAGATACGAAATGCCCTGTAGATCTGCTCCAGCAGGATAAGGCGTGACATCTGGTGGGTAAATGTCATCGGCGAGAGTGAGAGGCAGATATCGGCGTTGTCGATGAGCCCTTTCGATAGCCCCGATGCTCCCCCGATAATAAATACAAGCTGGCTCCTCCCGGAGAGTTTCCATCCCGCGATCTGACGTGCAAATTCTTCGCTTGTCCATGGCAGGCCACCTGGATCGAGTACAACGACAAGGCTGTCGCGATTGATCGCTCGTGAGATCCTCTCGGCTTCACGCTGCATTGCACCGTTTAACTCCTTCCTGGAGAGCGGTTCCGGAAGCTTCTCTTCCTGCACCTCCTTTATCTCAACGCGGCAATAGAGAGAGAGCCGCTTCGTATATTCGGCGATCCCCTCTTTGAGAAAATGCTCCTTTGTTCTTCCCACCGCGATTATCCGTATCTGCATCTGCCTGGTTATCTCATCGACATAAAGAAAGATAATCCCTGCGCCAGGCATGGGACGGGCGGTTTTACTTTCACGGCACGCGGCCGTAGTTTAAACCCTGACCCGGGGACCTGTAGTATGAGGAGGCGGGATGGATATTCCCGGATGCCTCCCCTCTGCAAAAAACCTTGAAATCGAGAAGCCTCGAAACTCCCCCCCTTTTACGGGGTTTCTCCATTTATCCCTTTCCGGGTGGTCGGGTTGGCCAGAACGAAATTGCGGATTTTCGGGTTTTATCACACGCCCCATGCTCCCATGATTGCAGACGCCGTCAAATTTGAGGATTGCAAGATGCAAGGTGGCGGTCGAAAGCGTGGAACGAGACATTAGGGTGGTGATAAATCCATGGATTCCAGGGAGCCGTATCACTGCACATACCCGCATGAGGGATATGGTGATAGCATAAAAAAGACCGCTTACAAAGTATCCCGTCGCAGCCCGAAGGCTCCTTCCCCGGCGATGATGCCTGCGAAAGACCCTTCTGTAACCAGGCTGCCAGCAGGGAACGGAAGTGAGAGAACCTTGACGATGGATCCCACGGCAGCTC
>LKUF01000079.1 GCA_001412335.1 Methanolinea sp. SDB | reverse complement strand
CGCGGACTCGGCCTTCGGGCACCAGCCCATTGCCTTTCGGACGGTATCAGCAAATTTCATCGTCATGGACCGACCTCACTTCTTCCCATCGTATACATCGATCCGCTCTTCGATATCAGGGTCATCTGCCGTCGTCGTTCCCAGTAGAGCGTTATACAGAGCGAGATCCAGGAGGCTAGGCTGAATCCGTACATCAACCAGAGGATCGGGCCAACGAGTCCAAGCAACCCAAAAACCATCACGCAGGCTGCGAGCGTGACAAGGGTGGCCGGTACCGAAAACGAAAGCGTTCTGAAATACCGCTTTATCCGCTCTGATCCGGTCCCATGCCCCCTGACATACTTTCCAGCGGCTACTTTCCCATATTTTTTCTCGAAACCTGCCAGGAACCCGATCGCAGATCCAAGCCCGACTGCAATCCCGTACACAACGACGCGATACTCCGACACATCACCGATCAGGAAGAAGAGAACAGCTGTCGCCCCTGTGACGAGGAGGGCCATGACAAGGAGCTGGTTATGGTAGACATTCCACCACCCCGACTCGTGGTACGGATTCTTGTCCCAGCCCCCTGACTCCAGGGTGAAGCTTGGCTCTGAATCCGTTAATATCGCTTCTTTTCGCGACATCGTCCGCGGACACCAGCCCACGTGCCTCTTCACTGCATCAAGCAGGAACATGTCAGATCGTCTCCTTCAGTTTTGCAAAAAGCTCGTCGGCCATCCGTGTCGGGTCGTCCGTCTTCGTAAGCGCAATCCCCAGTTCGTCTGCGAAGTCCCAGAGCAGCTCGATGCACCGGGCATAATGGGGACAGGCCCCGCAGTCCCCTTCGTGCTCGTACCAGACCTGGACGTCGTGTTTTGACGAGATGAAGATGATTGCGTTCGTTTTAAATGGAATGGACCGGCCAAAGAGGACGCCCTTCTCGACGTTTAACTGCTCCACCTCAATCCGGTTCGAGTTCGCCATGGAAAGAAGCGTCGTCCTTATCTTCTCGTCCATCGTCAGGAGGGCCCGCGAGACCGCCTGCCGGGAGATGCCGAGCAGGTGCGCAATCGTGATATTGGGGTGCCCGCTCCGGCGAAGCTTCCAGAACTCGAACTGTTTCTCGTTCGTGGGCAGCAACATACCGTCAACATATGAATGTTGACTATTTAAAACTATGTGGAGACCTGACGGAAAAAACAATTAAAAAGTGATATTATATTCCCACAACGCCGGGATCGCCCCGAGACCGTCAATCGTCACCGACAGGTTAGCGGTATCTTTTGGGAGGGGCCCGATCCTATACCGGTATTCGTAATGGAAATCTTTTCCGCTGGTTGATTCGACCTTCCAGAGATACTGTATCTTCCCGTCGTCGATCCTATAGAACCCATGTATGGGTTCGTACTCTGGGGAGAGGGTATAGGTCCATTCCCGTCCGTCGTCCATCACTCCGACATAATCGGGACCTTCTGCATCGGCAGAGAATACAAGCTCGACATAATCACTTGTCGCATCGATTCTCTCGAATGTGAAGGTCACGCCTTCATCGGTCTTCGACTGTTTCACGGGAATCGTCCCCTCGAGCGTTCCCCCTGCCGGCCGCACCGTGATTTCGGCAATCTCCTCCCCGATGCTCCCTCTCTTTATGGTCTCGGTCCTGCCGTCGTAACGCATGACGTTAGTGATCTCAAGGACGTAAATTGCGGGGGCGACGCGTAATCCGCGGTCGTTCCTCTGGTCCCATTCAATCGTATGGACGACGCTTTCACCCGTCGCGATCGTTTCAGTTACATTTCCCCGCATATATCCCCGGGTAATCCTCGCCGGGTTCGAGAGATCGGCCGGGTTCTTTATCAAAAACTCGGGAGGGAAATTGTCTATGACAATCGGTGCCTCCCCTTTATTCGTAAATTTTACATCTATCGAGACGTTTTCTCCCGATTCCGCAAGGACATATCCGGGAATCACACCGATCACGAGGCCCTGGTAGTCTCCCGTCGGCTTGTCGCAAACGCTTGAATAACCCATATACTCAGCCGACTCATCCGTTGCCGGAAGAATTATCCATTCTCCCTCGGGGTTGACACTTTTCGATTCCATGCACCCGCTTAAGAGCATGGTCCCGACGACCAGGATCAAAAATGCAAATTTGATATGGTTATTGGATTTCATTGAAACTGATATCAGCATGTGGATATTAAAATGCAACAGGCTGGCAGGTGAACCGGTGAACCCGGCCCGGCGAATAATCCGGTCGTGAAATGCAATAAGGAGCGGATAGTCAAAGATCTGGATAGTGTTGCCAGGTCTGAAGCAGGTCTGCCCGCTGCTCCTTGTTGCCGTTCCGGTGGCGCGATATACCGGTGCCGGGTCCATCCGTCAGGCTTTCATCAGCTGCTCCTGGTAGCGTCGTTACGCCTCACCCGGGAGGAAAAGACCATAGTCAGCTGCGACATGTACCTGTTATGAAGGTCCTCGGGATTGGCGGGAGCCCACGGGTGAACGGAAACACCGATGTGATCCTCGC
>LKUF01000078.1 GCA_001412335.1 Methanolinea sp. SDB | reverse complement strand
ATTGTTTTTATTATTTTATTTATCGCAAATTCAGTTTTCCTGAATGCCGATGAACGAACCGATAATCCCTACCTCGTAAGAACTATCGAAACACCGGATGGTCAACTTATAGATGAGATCAGAGTACCCGGTGGTTACCCGCCAGAGGATTATGTTCCGGCTGATATCCCATTATTACGGTCGGATGTCTATATCTCGGGAGTTCCCGGTTTTAACTGGGCTTACGGCTGTTCACCCACTTCTGTAGCCATGGCGATGGGTTATTACGACCGCAACGGTTACCCCAATATGTATGCCGGACTCACAAATGGCGGGGTCTGCCCCATTCCCACCAGTGAAACCCCGGTCTGGACCTATACGTATTACGCAGGAGGAACCCATCCAGTAAACTGCTATGAATGTCCTCTCAGTGCCACTCACAACGGATTTGATGGGAGAATAACAAACGGACATGTGGATGATTACTGGACAGGTTATGGTAACTCCGGACTTGATCCATGGGTTATGAATGGTTGGACAGAGCATACCCATGGAGATTGTACCGGCGATTATATGCATACAAATCAATGGAATGCCACTTATTCTGCTAATACAGATGGTGGAACTACTTTTTATAATTATACTAATGGGGCACCGACTTATGCTGATGATTTAGTTGCATTAGGTCATCCTTACAGCCTACTTTCTGGGATAGATGGGTTAAGAAATTTTATTACTTCCAAAGGTTATGCGGTTTATAATGACGGCGTAGATTATCAAATATATAATCAATATATCAACGGTTATGACCCTCCAGGTCCTGACCCGGTCATAACAATCGGTTTTACCTTTGCTCAATATAAGACTGAGATAGATAATGACAGACCCTGTCTGATCCATGTGGTAGGACACACGATGCTGGGTGTGGGTTATAATGCTGCCACAAATGAAGTACTGCTGCACGACACCTGGGGATATCACCGCTCGGGTGGGTCTTATACTCCCGCTCGAATGACCTGGGCTGGTTCCTATTCGGGGATGGACCATTATGGTGTATCAGTTTTTCAACTTACATCCACATCAGGAGCACCTGGTTATCCTTCCAATCCTTCACCCGGAAATAGTGCAACCGGTGTTAGTGTGAATACTGGATTGAGCTGGACAAATGGATCGGATACAGAAGATGTGGACGTCTATTTCAGCTCCAATCAAACAGATGTGATCAATAAGAACGGTTCCGCACAAGTTTATTCCGGAACTGCTCTTTCTTCCCTCAGTTCCAGCTTTATTACCTGCGGCTACAATACAGCTTATTATTGGCGAGTAGTAGCCTCTAATTCCAACCGCCTGGAGACTGATGGTGATGTCTGGTCCTTCACCACCGAATCGTCTCCTGGTGTTTTCAACCCACCCAGCAATTTAACCTCCACCGTGGTGAACAACGATGTAAATCTGAGCTGGGATGCGCCTGTGCAGGGAACTCAAACAGAATTGATTTATCATGAATCATCAGCTTATATTTTTGGATTGCCTGATCCTAATAATGTTACCTGTTACTGGCAAAAATTTTCACCTATCAATGATGGTACACTAGATACACTTAAATTTTTCCTCTATCCTGGGATCTTCAACCCACATAATGGCGATCTCAGTCTGAATATATATGATGCACCAATGGGAACTTTGCAAGGGGGTTTGACGGTTAGTACTGACACCATGGTGAATGGAATCTATCATTTTGACATGAGTGGAGTAAGATATTCTTTTACCGGTGGATCAGATTTTTATATTCAGATCTCATTTTCACCTGATACTGCTGCTGATACCCTGGGATTTGTCACCGGAAACTATGAAGATGGAGCAACTATTTTCTATGATGGACATTCTACCTTTCAGATGGCTGTTAACCCAAACTATTGGTGGTATTCACAGACTGGTGTACCTTTAGATGAAACTAACCTCAGCGCAATTGTAACCTACTCAGCGAGAGAAGATCACTATACTGGAACAACAGCAGATTTTGTCCATATTGGTAATAATTATTCAGTGCAAGAAATTGACTTGGAATTGAATAAATATTCCAGACAGCGTATTGAACCATCATTTATTCATAATCTGCCAGACAATTCCTATAGACTTATAACCCGCGCTCTCTCCGGCTACAAGATCTACCGTAACGGCAGCTTGCATCACACCATTGCAAATCCGGCAACCACTTCCTGGACAGATCTGGCTGTTCCGGATGGCAGTTACACTTATTATGTCACTGCTACTTACGATTCTCCAGCAGGAGAATCTGATCCTTCCAATTATGTATATGCAACTGTAAGATATACCAATTCAGTTTTAAAGTGGTCGCAGCCACCTTCCTACAATCCAGATTCGGAATTCCCGCAATGTTTCTGGGGCTGGGATGAGCTTTCCAACTATGACGGACAACAGATCGCTGCCGATGACTGGTTATGCGATACGGAGGAACCGGTTACAGATATTCACTGGTGGGGTTCCTATCTCGGTTATGATGGTATTGATCCTCCAGAATTTGATATCTTACAGGCACCAATCGGATTTCACCTGGGAATCTGGACCGACGTTCCTGCTGATGGCGGCAATCCTTTCAGCCATCCGGGCGTGATGATTTGGGAAAGTTACATAGACAGAGCAGAAACGAATGAAACTTATGTGGGCTGTGACTATCATCCCGAATCCTTGCTGCTGGATACCTGTTTTGAATACAGCTATGATCTACTGATGGATGACTGGTTCTATCAGGAACCAGGTCCAACAGTTTACTGGATAAGCATTTCTGCCGTATATGGTCCTGATGCTGTAGATCCCTTTTATATCTGGGGCTGGAAGACTCGGGAACATTTCTTTAATGATTTTGCAGTGGAGATCTACTCACCGACCGCTCCGATTGTGGGATCGGAATATATTTCCGGCGAACCGATTTTACCCGGATACGACCTGGCTTATGAATTGACCACGCGAGGAGGAGGAGATGAACCCAGGGATTTCGGCGACGCTCCGGATCCCACTTATCCCACGTTGAGCGCTAATAACGGTGCCAGCCACCTGCTGGACGGTATTACCTGGCTGGGTGCCGGTGTGGACGGTGAACCCGACGGACAGCCAGATGCGACAGCTACAGGGGACGACAATGACGGCAATGATGATGAGGACGGGGTTTCTTTTGACAATTCATTCGTGCTGGGCGGCACGGCACAGATCACAGTTACCGCTTCTGTTTCCGGTAATTTGAATTCCTGGTTCGACTGGAATCAGGACGGCGACTGGGCTGATACAGGTGAACAGGTTCACACAGATGTAGTTTTGTCTCCCGGTCCGAATGTTTTAACCTTTCCGGTGCACGCATCTGCAGTTCCCGGATTCACCTTTGCCCGTTTCAGATTCAGCACTCAGACAGGCCTTTCCTACACAGGTTCTGCCAATGATGGTGAAGTTGAAGATTACAGAATTTTCATCAATGATACCATTCCCAATACAAAAATGTTAAATCCGCAATATCCCGATCCCAACGGATTCGATATCGACTGTACTTTCCCGAACGTCATAGCCGATGACTGGCAGTGTATCGAATCGGGTCCGGTATCGGATCTGCATTTCTGGATCTCCTGGCTGGGTGACGATATTCCGTTTCCCGAGGACTATCCCAATCTGGGGATCGCTGTTTTGACTGTCAGTATTCATTCCGATATTCCTGCTTCAGAAAATCCCGATGGTTACAGCAAACCCGGTGATCTGCTCTGGGCCAGGGATTTCGTTTACGATGAATTCGAATGGGGATGGTATCTGGAAGGTCTGCAGGGCTGGTGGAGTCCGCCCGATCCGGAAATGTATTTACCCCAGAATCACCTCCAATGCTTCCTGATCAATATTCCCGTCATCCCTAATCCTTTCTATCAGAATGCAGGAACCATCTACTGGTTGGATATTTCCATCACCCTCGAACCAGGTCTGGAAAACCAGTATGTAGGCTGGAAAACTACTTTGGACCACTGGAACGACGATGCTGTCTATTCCGTGATACCGGACTACCAGTGGGAAGAATTGAGAGATCCTTATTCCCAGGAATCGCTGGATATGGCGTTCATAATTACAGGCGGTGGTGGTGTAGGACTGGACTGGGGTGATGCACCCGATCCCACCTATCCTACCTTGAGTACAAGTAGCGGTGCCAGCCATGTCATAG
>LKUF01000077.1 GCA_001412335.1 Methanolinea sp. SDB | reverse complement strand
AAGGAATTTCCCGGCCACCAGATCATCGCGGATATGAAGGTAGCCGATACCGGTGCACTTGAGGTTGAGATGGCAGCCAAGGCGGGAGCTTCCGTGGTCTGTATTCTCGCGGATTCGGATAACGCCGTCATCGCCGAGGCGGTCCGGACTGCATCGGTCTTTGGTGTCCGCCTGATGGCCGACCTGATAAATGTCGGGGACCCGCTCACCAGGACAGAAGAACTCGAGGCCATGGGCGTGCATATCGTGAATGCGCATGTAGGAATTGACCAGCAGATGATCGGGAAGAGCTCGCTTGGGATCCTCTCCTCCATCCGTGAAGCGGTTGCCATCCCGATAGCGGTTGCAGGGGGGCTCGATGCGAAAACGGCTCCCGTTGCGGTATCAAGCGGGGCCGATATCGTCATCGTCGGAGGATCGATCACCAGGTCTGCGGACGTGGAGGCCTCTACACGGGAGATCCGCCAGGCGATCGATAATCCCGAGACTGCCGCACCCAAGGGAGCGTCTCCCGAGACCATGATACGGGAGCTCCTCTCCCAGGTATCCTCCCCGAATATCTCGGACGCGATGCACCGGAAGGGGGCGATGTCCGGCATCGTATCCCTCTGCGGCGATGTGAAGATGGTCGGAAAGGCCGTCACTGTCCAGGGATTTGGCGGTGACTGGTCAAAGCCCGTCGAGGCGATCGATCTGGCGGGAAGAGGAGATGTGCTTGTCATCAACAACCAGGGAGTGACGACGGTGGCATGCTGGGGGGAGCTTGCCACGTTGAGCGCCATGACTGCCGGACTGGCGGGGGTGGTCATCGACGGTGCTGCCCGGGACGTGGACGACATCAGGAAGATGCGGTATCCTGTCTTTGCAAGGGCGTGTGTGCCCAATGCCGGGGAGCCGAAAGGGTACGGCGAGATAGGGTGCGAGATAGAGGCCTGCGGCCAGACGGTCCGTCCAGGCGACTGGATCGTCGGGGACGAGAGCGGGGTCGTCGTGATTCCCGGCGAGCGGGCATACGAGATTGCCCGAAGGGCGCTCGAGGTCAGGAAGACCGAGGAGCGGGTCAGGGAGGAGATAAAACGGGGCAGTACGCTTTCCACGGTCTCCGAGCTGATAAAATGGGAGAAGAAATAGAGGTATATTTACTGGAACGCCGAGGATTCCATGATCCCTGCGCCGCGTTCAAGTAACGCCTGTATGGCGGACTGCACATCGTCCACGCGAAGTATGAGGACGGCCCCCTCTTTTCCGCTGTAGGCATAGGAATACTCGATATTGATCTGTGCGTCCCCGAGAATCCTGGCAATCTCGTAGAGGCCGCCGGGCTCATCACGCATCTTCACGGCGATCACTTCCGTGAATGCAACATTGAAGCCCATGCTCCCCAGCGTCCCGAAGGCCTTGTCTGGTTTGTCCACGAGTGCCCGGACCACGCCGAATCCATCCGCCTCTGCGATGCTGAAGGCCAGGATATTTATCTTCTCATCCTGGAGCGCCCGGGCGATGGCCGCCAGCCTCCCGGGTCGGTTTTCGGAAAATACCGATACCTGCCTGATTACATACGTATCCATTACAATCTCCTCCTGTCGATAACCCGTTTTGCCTTGCCCTCGAAGCGCGGGAGGGAGCCTGGTTCCACCAGTTCGACGCTGACCGCGACATTGAGGGTATTTCTGAGCCGGTGTTCAACCTTCCTCCTTATGCTCATGAGATCGGTGATCTTGTCGGAGAAAGCCTCACCCGAGACTTCCACCTGGACAAGCATCTCGTCAAGCGCACCTTTCCGATCCACGATGATCATGAAATGCCTGCCGACTTCCGGCACGCCCATGAGGGCATACTCTATCTGTGAAGGGAATACATTGATCCCCCTGATGATCAGCATATCGTCGACTCTTCCCGAGATCCGCTGGATCCGGGGGTGAGTCCTTCCGCACGCACAGACCCCGTCTTCTATGGAGGATATATCCCCTATCCTGTACCGAATCATCGGCAGCGCCTCTTTCTGGAGCATGGTGATGACCATCTCCCCTTTTTCGCCAGGGGGAAGCGGCTCTCCCGTCTCAGGGTCCAGGATCTCCACGTACGCGAGATCGCCCCAGACATGGAACCCGTTCTGCTCGGTGCACTCACAAAACATCGGCCCGGAGAGTTCGCTGGTCCCATATATGTCATAGGCTTTGATCCCGAGCCAGTCCTCGATCCGTTTCCGCATATTCTCCGACCAGGGCTCTGCACCGAGAATCCCGACCCGGAGCGATGTATCGTCCCTGATGCTTACCCCCATCTTCTCGGCGACTTCACCGATATGGAGCAGGTAGGACGGGGTGCAGGCGATCGCGGTGGAGTTCAAGTCCTGCATCAGTTCGATCTGCCGCTCGGTGTTTCCAACGCTCGTCGGAAGCACGGTAGCACCGATCTTTTCTGCTCCATAGTGCATGCCCAGGCCGCCGGTGAAGAGCCCGTACCCGTAACTGACCTGGATGACGTCTCCCCGTCCAAGGCCGCAGGATACGAGCGCTCGTGCGAGGGAACTGGTCCAGTTGTTGAGATCATTCTGCGTGTATCCAACCACGGTCGGTTTTCCGGTTGTCCCTGACGATACGTGGTACCGCACCAGGTCGTCACGGTGCGCGGTGAATATGCGGTCAGGATAGTTATCGCGCAGATCGCTCTTGTACATGAAGGGGAGTTTCGTAATATCCTCGAGCGAGTTGATCTCGTCGGGGTGGACGCCCTGCTCCTTCATCCGTTCGTGATAGAAGGGGGAGAAGCTGTATAAACGGTAGACAAGGGTCTTGAGGAGCTTGTACTGGAGTTTTTTGAGATCGGCTACCGGCATCTCCTCGATACGGGGGTCCCATATCCTGGTCACAGGCCATTCCTCCTGTCGATAACCCGTTTTGCCTTCCCCTCGAAACGGGGGAGCGTTCCGGGCTCCACCAGCCTGACGGTCGTCCGCAGCTCGAGCGTATCCCTCAGTTCCTTCACGACCTTCTTCTGGATCCTGGCAAGATCCGCGAGTTCACCGCTGAAATATTCCCTGTTGATCTCGACGTCGATTGTCATTTCATCAAGATGATTGATTCGGTCCACATATACCATAAACTGACTGCCTACCTCCGCGATCTGGAGCAGAACGTGTTCTATCTGGGAAGGGAAGACATTGATGCCCCTGATGACCAGCATATCGTCGCTTCTCCCGGTGATCCGTGCGATCTTCTTCGCCCTTCCGCAGATACAGCCGTCCTCCATGAGCATGGTGATATCTCCTGTCCGGTACCGGAGAAGGGGCATCGCCTCCTTGGCAAGCGGGGTGACCACCAGCTCGCCGCGTTCGCCATCACCGCACACCTCGCCCGTGACCGGGTCGATGATCTCGACCAGGTAGCAGTCGTGCCAGATATGGAGGCCTTCGCGCTCCTGGCATTCGAAGGCGACACCGGGACCGAAGAGCTCGGAGAGCCCGTACGAGTCATAGGCGGTGACCCCGAGCCTCTTCTCAAGCTCTGTCCTCATCGAGTCGGACCAGGGTTCCGCCCCGAAGAGGCCGATCCTGAGCGAATCGAGCGGGGA
>LKUF01000076.1 GCA_001412335.1 Methanolinea sp. SDB | reverse complement strand
AGGAGGGCGACGAGATGGCGAAGGAGAAATTTGAGCGGAAGAAGCCGCATGTAAATGTAGGTACGATCGGGCATATCGATCATGGGAAGACGACGTTAACGGCAGCGATCACCAAGCATTTAGGGTTGAAGGGTTTGGCGCATTTTGTTCCGTTTGATCAGATAGACAAGGCGCCGGAGGAGAAGGCGCGTGGGATAACGATTGCGACGGCGCATGTTGAGTATGAGACGAGCAAGCGTCACTATGCGCATGTAGACTGTCCGGGTCATGCGGATTACATTAAGAACATGATTACGGGAGCGGCGCAGATGGATGGAGCGATACTGGTGGTAGGTGCCGATGACGGACCGATGCCGCAGACCCGTGAGCACATATTGCTTGCGCGTCAGGTTGGGGTACCTCGGATTGTGGTATTTTTAAACAAGTGCGACATGGTGGATGACGAGGAGTTGGTGGAGTTGGTGGAGTTGGAGCTTCGGGAGTTACTGGACAAGTATGGGTTTCCGGGCGACGACACGCCGATTGTTCGAGGCAGTGCCTTAAAGGCGTTGGAGAGCGACGATCCGGAGAGTGCGGAAGCCAAGTGTATTTTTGAGTTGATGGACGCGATCGACTCTTTTATTCCGGAGCCGGAGCGGGACATAGACAAGCCGTTTTTGATGCCGATAGAGGATGTATTCAGCATATCGGGACGGGGGACGGTGGTAACGGGTCGAGTCGAGCGTGGAGTGATCAAGGTTGGCGACGAGGTAGAGATTATCGGGATTCGACCGACGGCCAAGACGGTGTGTACGGGTGTGGAGATGTTTCGGAAGTTGCTGGACGAGGGTCGAGCGGGAGACAACATTGGGATTTTGCTACGGGGAACGAAGCGTGAGGAAGTTGAGCGAGGGCAGGTGGTAGCGGTTCCCGGGTCGATCACCCCCCACACGAAGTTCAAGGCGGAGGTTTACATATTGAGCAAGGAGGAAGGGGGTCGTCACACGCCGTTTTTCAATGGTTACCGGCCGCAGTTTTATTTTCGGACGACGGATGTAACGGGGGTGTTGCAGTTGCCGGAAGGTGTGGAGATGATCATGCCGGGCGACAACGTAACGATTTCGGCGGAGTTGATCACCCCGATTGCGATGGAGAAAGAGCTCCGGTTTGCGATCAGGGAAGGTGGGCGCACGGTGGGTGCGGGAGTGGTCAGCGATATAATTGAATAAA
>LKUF01000075.1 GCA_001412335.1 Methanolinea sp. SDB | reverse complement strand
ACCCGGGGAAGTGAAACATCTCAGTACCCGGAGGAACAGAAACCGAAAGGGATTCTCTTAGTAGCGGCGAGCGAAAAGGGAACAGCCCAAACCTGGGAAGTGTTAAAGCCTGCCGGCGTTGCTTTTCAGGGGTCGTGGGATATTGACGGAGGAAACGGCAGTTTCTTCGGAAAGTTACAAACTTTACTGATAGTCGAACGTACTGGAAAGTACGGCTAAAGAAGGTGATAGCCCTGTAGACGAAATCCGTAAAGCTTTCTGGTCAGTATTCCCAAGTACTACGAGGCACGTGAAACCTTGTGGGAATTTGCCCCGACCACGGGGTAAGGCTAAATACTCATATCAGACCGATAGCGCATAGTACCGTGAGGGAACGCTGAAAAGAACCCCGGTGAGGGGAGTGAAATAGAACCTGAAATCATAAGCCTACAAAGCGGTCGGAGTCCCGCTTCGGCGGGATGACGGCGTACCTTTTGCATAATGGTCCAGGGAGTTACTGTTTATCGCGAGTTTAAGCACGGTCTGTCGTGCGGAGGCGAAGGGAAACCGAGTCCTAACTGGGCGTTTTAGCGGTAAGTAGTAGACCCGAAGCGAGTCGATCTACCCATGGCCAGGGTGAAACCACTGTAAGAGGTGGTGAAGGCCCGAACCGTTGTACGTTGAAAAGTGCTCGGATGAGCTGTGGGTCGGAGTGAAAGGCTAATCAAGACTCGTGATAGCTGGTTCTCCCCGAAATAGTTTTAGGACTAGCCTCAGGTAAATGGACTTGAGAGGTAGAGCACAGGATGGGCTAGGGCTTCAATATGAGGTACCAACCCCAATCTAACTCCGAATGCTCAAGCACCTTATCCTGGGAGTTAGACTGGCAGGGCTAAGCTTGTTGGTCGAGAGGGAAAGAGCCCAGACCGTCAGCTAAGGTCCCTAAGAGCAAGCTAAGTGGTAAAGGATGTGAAGCCACAGAGACAGCCGGGATGTTGGCTTAGAGGCAGCCATCATTTAAAGAGTTCGTAATAGATCACCGGTCGAGTGACTTCGCGCCGAAGATGATCGGGGCTCAAGCTTGCCACCGAAGCTACGGATTCGTGCTTTCTTCGGAAAGCATGTCTGGTAGGGGAGCATCCTGTATGCACTGAAGGTGTATCGTAAGGTATGCTGGAGCGTACAGAAGCGCGTATCCTGGAATGAGTAGCGAAAACTACGATGAAAAATCGTAGCGCCGAAAGCCTCAGGTTTCTCCGTCAATGTTAGTCAGACGGAGGTTAGGCGGCCCCTAAGTCGTACCCGAACGGGGAAGACGATGGGCAAGGGCGTTAATATTCGTCCCCCACCTGTATGCGTTAACGTAAGAGATGACGCATGAAGTGCGGCAGTCGGACTGTTGGATGTGTCCGTTCCCGGTGGAAACATCGGGAGGAGCCCAATCTACGGAGCGGGCGAACCTGCCAGGACTGAGTGCCAAGAAACAGTTTCTTGCGTTGTATACGGGTGACCGTACCGCAAACCGACACAGGTAGGCTGCCAGAGTATGGTAAGGCGCTCGAGAGAAACCTTGCTAAGGAACTCGGCAAAATAACCCCGTACGTTTGCAAGAAGGGGTGCCTTGCGCAAGCAAGGCCGCAGAGAAAAGGCTCCTGTGACTGTTTAGCAAAAACACAGGTCCCTGCTTAACTCGTAAGAGGATGTATAGGGACTGAAACCTGCCCAGTGCCGGAAGGTTAAGGCAAGAGGTTATCTTGATTTATCAGGAGAAGCTTCGAACCGAAGCCCCGGTGAACGGCGGCCGTAACTATAACGGTCCTAAGGT
>LKUF01000074.1 GCA_001412335.1 Methanolinea sp. SDB | reverse complement strand
CAGACCTTCAAGGTCGGGATGGACTATATCGATCCGTCGTACCTTACCGGTGTCACGGGCAGGCCGTGCCGGAACCTGGACAGTTTTGTCCAGAGCAGTGACGAGATACGCGAGATCTTCGACCATGGACGTCAGGGTGCCGATTTCGTGCTTGTTGAGGGGGTTCGAGGCCTCTACGAAGGTGGGGAGGCCCTGGGCGACGAGGGGAGTTCGGCATCGATCGCCAAGCTGCTCGGCCTTCCCATCATACTGGTGGTCAGTGCCCGGAGCATCACGCGGAGTGCAGCAGCGATCGTGAAAGGATTCCAGGCTTTTGATGAAGGGGTGGATATCCGGGGCGTCATACTGAATAATGTCGCAGGAGAGAAGCATATCGCAAAGGCGACAACGGCAATCGAGCACTACTGCGGAATTCCGGTTGTCGGCACGGTGCCCAGGCAGCCGGAGATGGAACTTGCCATGCGCCACCTGGGCTTGGTCCCGTTTCTCGAGGGAACGGTACACAGGGCGTTTCACGAGAGAATCGATCTTGTCACGTCCATGATAGGTGACCACGTGGATCTTGCACGCCTGAACTCACTTGCACGGACCATCCCTCCACCGGAATCGGACCCACGGGTTTTTTGCAAAGAGAAACCGCTGGAAGTGAAGATCGGGATAGCACTTGACGAGGCATTCAATTTCTATTATGCAGACCTCTTCGATATCCTCCCGACCATGGGGGCGGACTGTGTCACTTTCAGCCCGGTGCATGATTCCATTCCCGATGCGGACGGCTACATCATCGGTGGCGGATACCCTGAACTCTTCCTGCGTGGACTCCAGGAGAACGCTGCCATGAGGGAGGCGATCGGTTTTGCGTCTGCACAGGGTAAGCCGGTATATGCCGAATGCGGCGGACTCATGTACCTTACCAATAAGATTGTGATTCGTCCCGGGTGGCAGGATGTTACGCACGAGGAATCATTCCCGATGTGCGGGGTCTTCGATGGTACAACATGCCTGCCTGCACGGAGAGTGGTCAGCTACGTGGAGGGCGAGAGCACCAAAAGGAGCCCGCTCGGCCCTGGATCGTTCAGGGGGCACGAGTTCCATTACTCGGGAGTACATCTCAAGTCCGGCACTTCGTATGCGTATACGCTCTCCCGGGGGGTAGGAATCTCTGAAAATCTCGACGGGGCGGTAATGAAAAATACCCTCGGGAGCTATACCCATCTCCACCCCGTCAGCAGCAGGGAGATGTTTGCCCGTTTTGTCATCGCTTGCAGGGGAGAAACAAAAAGCAGGTAAAAAATACTAGGAGATCCAAAAAATCCTATCACATGTTGATTTATCTCGATGGGAAATTTGTCCCAAGGGAGGAGGCGAAAGTCTCGGTCTTTGACCATGGCTTCCTCTACGGTGACGGTGTTTTCGAAGGGATACGTGCCTACAACGGACGTGTATTCAGGCTCGAGGAGCATCTCGACCGGCTCTACGACTCGGCAAAAACGATCGATCTCCAGGTTCCGGTTTCAAAGGCTGAATTTGGCGAGATCATCCTCGAGACGCTGCGGAAGAACAATCTCCGCGAGGCATACATCCGGCCGGTCGTCAGCAGGGGAGTCGGAGACCTCGGGCTCGACCCACGGAAATGTCCAAAACCGACCATCGTAGTCATTGCGGTCGAATGGGGTGCCATGTATGGCGATCTCTACGAGAAGGGGCTCAAGGCGATCACGGTCTCGGTGCGCCGGAACCCTGCCCAGGCACTCCCCCCCAACGTCAAGAGCCTGAACTACCTGAATAATATCTTCGCAAAGATCGAGGCGAACTACAAGGGTGGTGACGAGGCTATCTTCTTCGATACCAACGGTTATATCTCCGAGGGATCGGGTGACAACATCTTCGTCGTGAAGAACGGCGAGATCATCACGCCGCCGACATTAAACAACCTGCGTGGCATCACGAGGATGGTTGCCCTTGAGATTGCCAGATCCCTTGGAATAACGGTGAAAGAGCAGAATATCGGTTACTATGACATGTATTCTGCCGACGAGGTGTTCGTCACGGGAACTGCCGCAGAAGTGGGTCCCATCGTTTTAATCGACGGCAGATCGATCGGTTCCGGCAGGCCAGGACCCATCACCCGCCAGCTTATGGCGGCCTTCAAGGCCGTCACCGAGAGGGAAGGCACTCCCATCTATCCCTGATCGAAAAGGACGGCCATCTCCAATACCTTTTTTTGCGAGAAGGATCAACATTATTGAGCAATTGCTGCTATAGTGTAGGGGCCAATCATGTCGGCCTTTCACGCCGACGACTGGGGTTCAAATCCCCATAGCAGCACTCT
>LKUF01000073.1 GCA_001412335.1 Methanolinea sp. SDB | reverse complement strand
TCGTGCCAGATCGTGGGCTCGTTATAGGTCCAAGAGATGCTTGCGCAGCCCCGCGCCATGGCTCTTCGTACCCCATCTTCGGGTGAAATTTCGGCAAGATTCATGTCACCGATACCTGCACGGGAGATATGCCAGTTCTGGCAATGTGTACAGTGGAAGTTGCACCCGATGCTTCCCAGCGAGTAGGAGAGCGTTCCGGGCAGGAAATGATAGAGCGGTTTCTTCTCGATGGGATCAACCGCCTCCGCACTCACCTTCCCGTACGTGAGGGCATAGAGCGTTCCTCCCTCGTTCAGTCGCACGCCGCAGATACCGGTCTTTTCATCCTTGATCGTGCACCGGTGGCTGCAGAGAGAACAGCGCACGGCATTCTCATCCAACCGGGTATACTGCCTGGCCTCGTGATTCCGGTTCATCAATAGCAGGATATAGAGAGCCCTTCTATTAAAGTGATGGCGGCGGGGTCAGTCGCGGCTGCCGGTTGCAGGTTCTTCTTCATCGGTCTCGACGACGAGCGATCCACGGTACCTGCAATTCTTGCAGCGGTAAATCTGGCCGATATATCCCCCGACGATCTGGTATACCTCCCTGCTTCCACAGACCGGACAGCGTAACATTCTCCAACAATTATATGTTGCTATTGGAGAAATGATTTGAGTTGGATGAAAACTGTGGTCCTGTCCCTCGGAGGCTCTGTCCTGCTGCCGTCCATTGATTCGAATGCGATATCCCCGTATATCCCGGTACTCCGCCGCATTGGCGAGAATGTCAGCCTTTACGTCGTCGTGGGAGGCGGCGGCGAGGCGAGACGATACATATCTGCAGCACGATCGCTTGGTGTTGACGAAGCCGCCTGCGACGAGATTGGAATTCATATCACGAGGCTCAATGCCATGCTCCTCGTGTCGGCTCTCGGAGATGCCGCATACCCGGTGGTGGCAGCCGACCAGACACGCGCCATGGAATACGGCCTCTCGAAAAAGATCGTGGTGATGGGCGGTGTGACGCCGGGCCAGACCACGGATGCCGTCGCTGCAGTCCTTGCAGAGAGAACCGATGCAGCAATCCTTGTCAACGCCACATCCGTGGACGGCATCTACAGCGCCGATCCAAAGACCAATCCCGATGCTACGCGTTTCGACACGATGACCCCGGACGAGCTCGTTCAGATAGTGGAAAAAGACAGTCTTTCCGCAGGTGCCAATATGGTGATCGACATGGTCGCGGCAAAGATTGTCAGGCGAAGCAGTATCCCCATGGTCGTTCTCGACGGGAGGGATCCAGAAAACCTGGAGGATGCGCTGACAGGAGGGTCCTTCCGCGGGACCCTTATCCTGGGGCATGGAGAGAGCCCTTTCCCGCTATACCCACCCCCTCAAAAGCGGTAAATATTTTTCCCGGGGGATCAAAGATTTATACTCACTTCCAGGGGTAGTAGGGTAGCCTGGTCCATCCTAGAGCGTTTGGGACGCTTTGACGGCAGTTCGAATCTGCCCT
>LKUF01000072.1 GCA_001412335.1 Methanolinea sp. SDB | reverse complement strand
CAACATCAAGCACCGGGTGGGATGCGAAAGGGATAATGTCCGAGCTGATCCGGAAGAAGAGGATTCCCGAGGCGACGTTGTACCGGAGTACCTGCGCGAGGCAGTCGAGGTTTGCTGTGCAGACATCGATAAAGCGTTCCGGGGAGTATGATGCCAGCCGGAATGTCCGGTTTCCCCGGCATTTTACCGATCTGTTGATACAGGGATATCCAATCTTCATGGGTTTCACAGGGCTTGCGGCAGTGACTGCGAAGGGCGGGAAAGCCCCCTTTGTAAACCGCCGGTTCCTGTCAATAGGTGGTCGCTTCTCAAGGTTGATAATCCTTGCCTGACTGATACATGACTGAGAAATGCCGTCCTTTTGCAGGAAAGTTCTCGATCCAAAGCCCATACGGGGGAGCTAAAGTGAGATGAAGGAGATGTCAGTCCGGGATTTCCAGTCGCGTGTGTACGCATTCTATCACGGGAACCGGAGAACGTTCCCCTGGAGGGAGACGCACGATCCGTACCATATCCTCGTATCGGAGATGATGCTCCAGCAGACCCAGGTGGAGAGAGTTCTTCCAAGGTATCTCTCGTTCATCGCGCATTTTCCCGATTTTTTCGCCCTTGCATCCGCGACACCGGGAGATGTCGTCAGGCAATGGCAGGGCCTTGGATACAACCGGCGGGCGATCTACCTGCACAGGATTGCAGAACGCGTGGTGGATTGCCATGGGGGATTCCTGCCCGAAGACGAGGCGGCGCTCCGTGATCTTCCCGGAATCGGGAAGGCGACAGCCGCAGCCATCATGGCATTTGCATTCGGTCGCCCTTCCATCCTTGTCGAGACAAATATCCGCCGTGTATTCATTCATTGCTTCTTTCCCGGGGAGATCGGGGTAACCGATGCCCGGATCATACCGCTTGTGGAGACGACCCTCGACCTGCAGAACCCGCGTGAATGGTACTACGCACTGATGGACCTTGGGGTGTTTTTGAAGAAGAAACACGGAAACGCAAACCGGCGAAGCGCCCACTACCAGAGACAATCCGCCTTCCAGGGATCAGACCGTCAGATCCGGGG
>LKUF01000071.1 GCA_001412335.1 Methanolinea sp. SDB | reverse complement strand
GGCGGCGGTTGTGAGTGACTGAATTGGTATGAAAGGGATTGTGCAATACACCCTGAATGACGATTGATAAAGAAATGCCTTTAAATGATGTAAATTCAGAAATAGGGGTGTTTATACCCTGGAAAAAATTTATGGTTTTATATAGGGGTTCCTGAGTGCCTTGTTTACACCGAACGTAGCCCGTGCCTCGACCGTCTTCTGGTTCTTGCTGATCTTTTCATTGGCAAGCTTGCTCACAAGTTCCAGTCCTGGTTTGACCTGGTCGATGGGTTTGGTCTCGAAGCATCCGGCAGCGATGGCTTTGCCCCAGATATCATCGCCGTTCTTTGTGCGGACAAAGACTGTGCTCCATCCGTCCGGGCTTCCGACAGATCCCGTCGACACGTCGGCGAGGTTTGCCACATAGTCAAGACAGACATGGCATCCGGGCTGCTCGTACTTGTGGGTCACCTTCAACGGGAGCTGTACAGTTGCTCCGCGCTCGGTATAGACCCAGAACTTGCCCTTTCCGATGTCCATCTTCTTGACCGACTGCATGCTCACACCGGCATGGTCCTCCACGAGCTGCTTGATACTCTGGTACGGGAAGTTCTCCATGCAGAAGATACCGATGGCAAGCGCAATCTTGTCATCCACGTCTCTCCATCCGAATGGATAGAGCTGGCCCTTCCTGACAGCCTGCATCTGGCACGGGGTGCCGACGATACCGACCTTGTCAAGGCCATAGCTCCGGGTGGCCTCCTTTATCCAGGAGACATTCGGGCTGATGTTGTACTTGGTACCCCTGGCACTCATCAGCTCGTCCACGGTTGTTGCAATGAACGGGCGTGGCCGGTAGGGCTCATCGCCGGGTCCGGCAACGATGGCACCATCGATGATGCCTTCCTCGAGGGCATATGCGAAGAGCTGGGTGACGATGCCGCCATCCTGGGATCTCTTCAGGATCTCCTTGTTTGTGCTCCGTGCTGAAACACATGACTTGTACTTTCCGAGTTCAGTTCCCATTTTCATCACCTCACTGGAGAGCTCCTTTTATGAGCTCGCTGATACCCTCGAATTCAGTGATGACATCAAAGTTGAAGAAGCTCCTCGGGCACTGCGCATAGCAGGCACCGCACTTGATGCACATCTCGCGGTTCACATTGGGTTTCCCGTATTCATGGGTGATGGCACGGACCGGGCATGCAGCCGCACAGCTTCCGCAGCCCATACACAGCCCCTGGTTCACCACATCGTACATCAGGTCGCATCCGCATGCCTCTGTGCCGCGCTCGGCAAGCTGCATCAACGGGGTCAGGTATTTCTTTGCCAGTTCCTGTTGTTCCTGGTTTCCTTTCAGGAGCAGGTAGGCCATCACGCACACGTTCCTGATGAGCTGGGGACAGGGTGCGCATCCAGGGATGTATACATCCACCTTGATAAGATCCCCAACGGGGAGATAGGACTCATGTTGTGGCTGGTTTGGCTGGCCACCGCGGCCGAACCGTGTGATATTGCCATAACAGGCACATCCGCCTACTGCTACCACAACTGTAGCCTTCTCTCTGGTCTCCTTAATCTCGTCAACAGAACACTTGTCCTGAATACAGACCGATCCCTCGACAAGAGCAACATCCATCTTTGGAATGTGCCTGACATCGACGAGGGTCAGGCCGTAGACAAGATCAGCATATTTGTCAAGAATGGTCAGCAGTCCTTCGTAATTGTCTGCCAAGGACACAAGACAGCCAGTACATCCACTCATGTGTACATGGCCAACTGTAATCTTCTCTGCCACAGGCTTTTCCTCCTTTTTAGTAATTTCCGCCTTTTTCTCAACGTCAGCTTTCACCGCAGGCTTCGCCTTCGGGGTCTCGCTGACACTCTTCTTTCCGAAGATTCTTGATAGCAATCCCATAATCCACCCCAATTAATTCCAGCACGTACTGCACTGTCCTGGGTATCGCACTCTCCACTTCCGGAGAGAGACCCAATTCATATTCAGGGGCAGTAACACGCTTCGGCTGGCAACCGATAACCGTAATCTCGATATCATCCTTGATTCGGTGCAGCGGTTCCGTCAGATCCCAGGAGTGGGCATCACGATAACTGCCCGGTGGTAGATCCTCGACATTCAACTCGACGAGTTGACCGGGTTTTCCGCCAAAATCAGCGATATCAATGATTATCAGCCTCTTTGTGACTTCCGGATCCAGGAGGGTGAATATGAAATGCGGGCCACCAAGGCCTGCATCAACCACCTTCACGGTATCGGGAAGAGAGAGGCGAGACAGCTCCTCCGCGACGGCAGGACCGAACCCGTCATCTGCGAAGAGCGGGTTGCCGCATCCTGCAATTACGATTTCAGTGAATGCCATGTCCAAAACGCTCACTGGATGAGTTTCTGGGCGACTATCCTCTTGTCGTCATCGACCACGATCATGTGGGTTGCGCAGGAGACACACGGGTCGTATCCTCGCATGATGACCTCTGCCAGCTGCCACGGGGCGCCCGTGAGGGCACGACTGCAGGTTGGGAAGTTCCATGTGGTTGGTACGAGCAGTTCGTAGTACTGTACCCTTCCATCCTTGACCTTGGCCAGATGGACGTCACATCCCCTGGGGGCCTCGTTTGCGGCCCAGCCAAGCGATCCGTCACCCTGCGGGATGTAGTCTGCAACGACCTTGCCCGATGGGTTGTACTCTTCGAGGGCCTTCATGATCGTATAGAAACAGTCTGGATATTCCATCTGCCTTGCGATCTGCTGACCGATCGTTCCCTTCTCATCAAAGTTCTTGAACGTGACCAGTCGCGCGCGGGGTCCTACCTCAACGGGGCAGCCGTCATACAGCGGCACACCGGTGCAGGCTTCCATCTGCGGGTTGGCCTTGGATCCTACAGGGGTGGTCCCGCCAATGGGGTAGCTCGGGTCGGCCAGGCTGATCTCGACTTCACCCATGTACCAGTCCCATGGCCGGACATCGGTCCAGCGTTCCGGGTCCCAGCCAGGGTTTTCGTCAAGGTTGGTACTGGCATACATCGGGTGGGCAGCCATGCATCCCTGGTCATGGTATCCGAGATCCTTCGGGATCGGGATCTGTTTTCCGCCTACCTCTGACCAGTCACGATTCTGGTAATTGCGCAGAACGGCAATCATGAACTCCATGTGCTCGATTGCCAGCGGGAGACCCTCCTTTGCGAGGTCGTACATCTTCTGTACTGCGCGAGGGGTGCATGCCTTGAACATACCTCCGACACGGGGATTGCTCGGATGAATTGCCTCTCCGCCGGAAATCTCGCCAATAGTCTGGCCGATCTCGCGGAGCTTCTGAATACGTTTTGCAACGCTTCGTACCGGTTCTTCAGGGGAGAACGGGTTGATCTTGGTGTCTGTACCTGGGAGGTACATGTCCGGGAGTGTCAGGATGTTGTGCAGTGCATGACTGTGAAGCCTGTTTGCACACTGCAGGACAATCCTTAACAATTTGGCATCCCTTGGAATCTCGCACCGGATGGAACCCTCCATCGCTTCGACTCCGGCAAGTGTGTGGGCAATTGGACAGATACCACAGACTCGTGACGAGATCTTTGGGACCTGGTCCATCGTCTTGCCGAGGGCGAGTTTCTCTATACCTCTTACTGGTGTAATAGAAACCCAGTCACCCCGCTCGATGATACCCTCATCGTTAACTTTCATTACGAGCTTGGTATGTCCTTCATGCCTCGTGGTTGGGGAAATCTCTACAACTTTCGACAATA
>LKUF01000070.1 GCA_001412335.1 Methanolinea sp. SDB | reverse complement strand
ATGGTCGCATCGGCACCGAATTTCCGGGCGATCTCCAGCCGTTCAGGACTCGGGTTGGAGACGGCGATGAACCCCGCACCGTTTTGCCGGGCCGCCTGGAGATGCAACAACCCGGTTATCCCGGCGCCGAGGATCAGGACCGACCGGCCGTCACCGGTTGGAGCAAATCGCTGCCCACGCACCACGCATCCAAGAGGTTCTGCGAAGGTCCCTTCATCGAAGGAGACAGATTCCGGGAGGTGCAACATTCCCCGATCCACATTGATTGCGGGCAGCACCACGTATTCTGCAAACGCCCCGTACGCATTCTTGAATTTGGTACTTTGCAGTGTTTTGCATGCGGTCGTATGCCCGCGTATACAGGCATTGCACGTATTGCATGGTACATGATGGGTGACTGCGACCCGGTCTCCCACGTTCCATTTCGGATCTACACCAGATCCAACCTCTGCAATAATTCCCGTGCATTCGTGGCCAAACGCCCCGATTCCCCCTGGTCTTCCCGCACGCTTTATCCGGTACCATTCCATGACATCTGACCCGCAGACGCCACATGCCATGACCCTGACCCTGACCTCCCCTGGTCCCACTGCCAGGTCTTCGACATCTTCGATGCGGATATCACTGTTCGAATAATACACCGCTGCTTTCATTGTATTCACCATGGAGAAAAAATTTTCAATAATGTGAAAGATTCAGTCGAGCCTGGATGCATCAGGCAGGCAGGCATTGTACATATCCATGGCTTCCTTTACCGTATGATCGTCATGGACGATTGCACGAATTGCCCTGATCATGCCGACTGGATTGGCATCCTGGAAGATATTCCGCCCGAAGTCCACTCCTGCCGCACCTGCCTGGACAGAGTCATAGGCCATCTGGAGAGCGTCAGGAGGACTTGAATATTTTCCTCCTGCAACGACGACAGCAGTGGGCGCGACATAGTCGACCAGTCTTGAAAAATCCTCGCAATAATAGGTCTTGATGATCCGGGCCCCGGCATCCTGGCACATACGGGATGCAAG
>LKUF01000069.1 GCA_001412335.1 Methanolinea sp. SDB | reverse complement strand
CAGGGTCATGGTACAGGAACCGGGTTTCGAGCACCTCGCCGTTCCCGTCATCTCCGATATGTATCACGTGAATGCTGTCACGCTCGTCTAATATCGTAAATGAGTCCTCATCAGGCTGGAATCCATGCATAATAGCCGTCGCGACATGTTCTCCAGGGGCAAGACCGTGTACGGTCAGTGGTGCGTATCCCACAAACTGGCCGTCTATGAGTATTTTTGCCCCTTCCATGTTGGAGTTGAATTCATATGTGCCATGGTTGCCCCAGCCATATTCGCTGACCCAGGTTGCATTGATCCCGAGGATCAGCGTGGCGTTGCAGGGGAGTTCGATATTATCCTCACGGAACCGGACAGTGTATGCGACCCAGGGCACATCGGAATATGTATTCTGGGGATCTTCAAAGTTGGGGGCGATAGCTATGTCCTTGAAGAGCCAAAAATCGGATTCGGTCGTGCTATCCCATGCCTCGGTTTTGATCAACCCTGATACGGGGTAGGCAGACGAGTTAATACAATAAGAAATGGTCCAGTCCGGTTTAATGCCAGGACCGGTTAAGCTGCTTTTGAACTGTGCACTGCTCATGGTTCCCGATATCAGATTATCGCCGTCCTGGTGGAACCCTTCACCATCCATGGAGTAGAAGATGATCTCGTCTACTCCACATCCCTGTGGAATACAGACCGGCAGCCAGGTCTGGTTCCATCCGCTTCCAGGCGGACAAAGGGTGGTGTTTATTAAGAGACTCTGCTGGTCACCTGACAGGATGGTTATGCCGGGTATAGTAAAGTCTGTATCTTTTATTACTCCGTCCATGACACAGATACAGGCAGTTTCGGTATGGCTGGCATCGCCGAACTGGTTCCCGGCGGTGAGCGTGACATCATATGTACCGGGCTGCAGGTATACGTGGACCGGATCCTTTTCGGCAGAGATCCCGCCGTCACCAAAGGACCAGTTCCAGTATGTGGGATTATGTACCGAGATATCGGAGAACTGGACAGTCAGGGGCTTCGATCCCTCGAGCAGATCGGCTTCGAACATTACCACCGGGGGAGATCCGACACAAATAAGATCCTGTTTTTTGGTTCCGGATCTCTGTGCTGAATTATGAACTATGAGAGTTACTGTGTGTGTACCTGGATCGATGTAGGTATGCACAGGGTTCTGCTCCATTGAAAAGGTATCGTCACCGAAGTCCCAGTGCCAGCCCTCAGCCGATCCGGTGGAAATGTCGGTAAACTCAACTGTCAGCGGAGGTACCCCCATCGTCGCATTCACCGTAAAGTCAGCATCCAATGGAGGAAGTTCCTCGCCAATGGTAAATGAGTAAATATTGGATGTCCATGTTTCGTAATCATAGGATTCCCATATTACCCTGTTTCCATATATCCTGGGCTTCGATTCATCTGTATAGGGTGTATCGAATGAATACCTGGTGACGATACCAGTGGTGATATCGTAGACAAAGATATCATATGTCCAGGAGTCAAAATCCAGACCCTGCCACGCGACCCGATCCCCGAAGACTACCGGGAATTCTTCGGTTGTATCATCTGAGTCCAGAGTGAGCAGAACGGTATTTCCTATAAGGATATCATAAAGGTAGATATCACTAAATTGATACTGCTCATCATATGACGAATATACGACATAATTCCCCCATATTGCCGGATAAACCTCGTTAGAGGAAAATGTATCTGGTGTCAGGAGAAGAACTTCGTCTGTAGAGAGATTGAGCAGCTGAATATCCATGGTGTCGTTTACAGGATCCTTGCTCTGGAATGCGACCCGGTCGTTAAAAATTACAGGATTCATTTCGTCCGAATATGGCATGTTAACTGAGAGAAGCCTTTTTTCTGCAGTCATGGAGTCATAGAGATAAATGTCCCATGATCCTCCGGCATATTCCTGCCAGACAATGACATGCTCATATATTTCCGGGGCGGGGTTATATGAAGCTGAATAATTTGTAATTTCGATGGATTCACCGGTTGAGAAGTCATGAAGGATTACTGAATTGTAATTGTCTGGATAATTACCAGATATTTCTTCCCATACCACCGATTCACCGTAAATTCTCGGATTTGCCTGCAGGTAATCCTGATGAACAGGTGGAATGAAGGATTCGATCCCGGTATCGAAATTGTATCTTTTTATTCTCAGCATACCGCTGGTGTCGTCAGAAAACACCATGGTATCTCCATCTATATCCCCAAGATATTGTGAGGACAATGGAGTAAAGACTGTAACAAGCGATAATGTTCCCTCGGGAGGCAGATCGCTGATACTCACCGACACGATACCATCGCTCGAATTGGTCTCTGTGGCGGTGATAAAATCAGGAATAGTAACGATATCGCTCTCATTCCCATCCGATACAGTTAGTACAATCGTATAAGCGCCTGCCTGGCTGAAGGTATAAACAGGATTCTGTTTGCCCGAGATCGAGCCGTCACCGAACGACCAGTTCCACGAAGTCACGTTTCCGGAAGACTGGTCATAGAATTCGATAGAGAGCGGAACCTCTCCTGATGTAATGTTTGCGGAAAAATCTGCTATTAAATCTGCAGATGCAGGAGACAGTGCTATCAAAATACAAAAGAAGAAAATCATTCTTCTGATCATTATAATTTTCCAGTTCCTTTCCATTCAATACCACCTGCCCAGAGATTGAATTCTGGTAAAAGGAAGTTAATTTTTCATTTACTTCCCGGCAAATGCCCATCCGGCAAAATAATCAGGTATTTTTTCTGGTTTCAAAGCGAAGAACCCGTTTTGCCCCAGTTGAATGTTCTGGGTTCCATTGTCTCCTACTTTCCACCCTGATTGGGGGAATGTTATTGTGCAGTTCCAGTAATTCTGTAATACCTTCCAGTTTGCATTGTCTATCACATTCGGGTTGTTCTGATTGTAATTCTGGCCGGACGGGTTACGGAGAACCAGGTATTCCTTATTCGCCGCATCCGTGAATATTCCAAAGACCGAGTATGAATGATCGGGCTTCATCTCGTCGGTCCCCTCAGCAATACCTGTTTTCGTCCATATCACAGTAGGGCGGCTGATTTGAGGTGTGACTGGTTTGACAAGGGCTTTTATGGCATTGAATGAAAGGGACCAGTCCGTCCCGATATTAGAAGTGTTAACCCGATATCCCAAGAGAGTATATAACGGTGGTGCTGCATTCCCGGGCCATAAATTCAGGTTCGTGCGGTTTAATTCGGCCATGTCACATACAGACCCGCCTTTCAGGTACAACGCATAGGCCTTTTCATAGATACCAGGCCATATCTCCGTCTCAACCCTCGATCGTGCATATTTCAGTTTCGGATTCGCGGCAGGATCATACCATAAATCCGGTGTCACGGCATATGGAACATTACGTGGTTGAAATCTCACCGTATATTTTCCATTTGTAAGCGTGAGATTATAGGGAATGAATGTTGTCACCCATGCAGCCGATGATAAAGACGCAATAAAGGAACAGTTGTCAGCGGCACCCTGAATAGGATCACAATATGAAGTGATACCTTCTTTATAGCTATATCCTGGAACATTCACACAGTTGTAAGCCATTTACATCACCATCTTTTCATTCTTACTGCGTTCGCTCCCTCTGCCGGGATGGCAGGGTGAGTGAACTAATTCATTTCGATTACAATCCGGCCAATAGAAAGATAACCCCAATTCCCAGCCGGTTTCGCCACAGAACGAGTTGACTACTGGCGTATGCGCTGGAACGCTATCTGCGGAATCCTTACAACCCCCTAGAATTAAGGATACCCCCTTGAATGATGATCAATATGGCGTTGTTTGAATAGTTTAACTATTATATGATAAAGCTTATGGCAGGTGGAACCGGGACTCCGGGTAACCCTATGTAGCTAACAAAGAGAGTCATTATCAGAACCTTGATAACCAAACCCGTAGACCTACATGGAAGATACTCTCCTTCAGGTGCATTGACGTGATCTACATTGGCATCGACGACACTGACACTCCTTCATCCAGGGGCACAGGACGGCTGGCACGGGATATTGCCGCCAGCCTATCAGGAATGTGCGAAATCGCAGGGGTTACACGGCACCAGCTCTTCGTCCACCCTGCCATTCCCTATACCTCGCACAACAGCTCAGCAGTTATTCACATCAGGGATCGTCCAGGAATATCGCCAGGGATGATCTTCTCTCATGTGAAGAAGATCATGTGCGACTCGTTCATCGAGGGGAGCGACCCGGGCCTGGCTATTGCCAGGTCGGCCGAGATCAGCCCGGGAACAAGAGAATTCGGGATTCTTGCGAAGCAGGAACTGGTCTGCCAGGATGATGCCCGGAGAATAGCCGATGAGTCGGGCATAATCCTTGAAGGCCTCGGCGGCACGGAAGACGGAGTTATTGGTGCACTTGCGGGAATCGGTCTTGCATCGTCCCGAAACGACGGCAGGTACGTCCTTCTCGGCCGCCTCCGGGACTATTCAGGCGAACAAACGATTCATTCACTTCTGCAGGCGGGAATAGACAGGATATGCACCATGGATAATATCGACGTGACATCCGGTAATGTCCGTCTCACCAAGTTCCCAAAACCGTCGCTCCGGGATGGAGGCGCCGTTCTGTATGTCCAACGGGAGAATGGAGGATTCAGAGATCTGAAGGTAGATTAAGGCTTTTTACATACAGAGTATAAACCCTTTTTTGATAACCCTTTTGACAATCGGGGGGGCTTTGCGCTTCCAAAAGGCGAATAGGATTAATCCAGGAAAGCATTCAAAATCCCACACATTCGGCGGTCAAACCTTAGTTTCAGATATAGGCCGCTGTGGGTACAAGGGGGCAGCAGCCCTCCTGTCTAAGAAACTATATTTGAGGGGATTCAAAATTTTGCACAATCCCCGGTCAACCCTGCCCACAGGATATCGCCAGCGGGGGGTTCAAGGGGGGCGGCAGCACCCCTGTCGGCATACACAATGAATTCCTGCTTTTCCACGCATTGGGATGAATCATACACAATCCCCGGTCTACCCTGCCCACAGGATATCGCCAGCAGGGGGGTCAAGGTGGGCGGCAGCACCCCTGTCAACACGAACACCGAACCAGACATATCCATATATCGATTTTCCATTGTCCCTTAGACACTCCTGGGGGCTGCGCTTCGCTTGCCCCCGTCGTTGCGACGTCCCCAACATGGCGATAGGGAGTGTACCAGGGGAGCTCTGAATCAAACATAATCAACAGTCTACCCTGCCCACATGACATCTCTTGGTGGTGAGGTAGACTGCTCTTCCAATCAGGCACCTCGTTTTCAGATATCCATGAACGATTATCCCTCTCCACCGAGCAGGCGAACGAGAAGTGCTTTCTGGGCATGGAGCCGGTTTTCCGCCTCGTCAAAGACGACGCTTTGGGA
>LKUF01000068.1 GCA_001412335.1 Methanolinea sp. SDB | reverse complement strand
AGCCTCAGGCGAGATTTGAACTCGCGACCTCGTCCTTACCAAGGACGCGCTCTGCCGGCTGAGCCACTGAGGCACGATTGCATCAATATTGTGGGAGCCAATGCGTTTAAAAGATTGCGGAAATGACCTCTAAAAGATGCAGGATTGAGCATCTTTTCGGGGGAAGCGAGGCAGAGCTCGCCATAGCCCCTGTTTATCAGAGGTTTTCGAGGACCCTGATGCTCTCGATCACGCCGGGGAGGGTCTTCACCTCGACGATCGGTGTCGCCTTCGTCCTCCGCACAGCCTCCATCACCGCGACAAAGTCGATGCATCCCTCTCCGACTGTCGAATGGGTATCTTCGGTTCCGTTGTTGTCGTGAAGGTGGACGTGGCGGAACGGGAGAGTGAGGAATTTGTCCAGGCACTGGTTCAGGTGGGCGTGGCCGACGTCGAGCGCCAGTTCCACGTTCCCCAGAAGGTCGAGTTCGTCAGGGAACCGGAGGAAGAAGTAGTTCCAGTTTCCCATGTTCTCCACGTAATAGGTGATGCCGTGCTCTTCTGCGAGAGAATCGATCTCTTTTAATGATTTTTTGAAATGCACGAATGCCTTCTCCCTCTCCTCCTCCCACGCAAAGTATCCCGGGTGTATCACCACAGGGGCGTTCACGTCGGCCGCGACAGAGAAGCACTGGCCGAGCACCTCCACGCTGGCCCGCCGGATCGGCTCGTGGAGGCTTGCGATATTGATGCTCCTGCACGGGGCATGGAAGGCATACTCAAGGGAGAACCCGGCCAGTTCATCGGACGAGTTGACGAAATGGCGGCCGTCGTCCATGATCTCCACGAGACCGGTAATTTCCGAGAGTTTCTCCAGTGCGTCGGGGAGGGGCTCCTCGTGAAGGCAGAAAGATGATATACCAAGCATAGGGATTGTTCATCAGGAGGTTCGAAAAAGATTGTGCAACAGGCATTTGCTAAAGTGGGTTTCGAAATCCTTAATTGGGATAGATCTCTGTCGGCCTCCATGGGCGGTCATTCAGTGTGGCCGGATATGTGTACATAACCGATTTTTTTTGGCAAAATTTCTGGTCTTTCCCAC
>LKUF01000067.1 GCA_001412335.1 Methanolinea sp. SDB | reverse complement strand
ATGGTATCCTTCTCCTTGTGGTTGGTCCTGACATTGCTCTTGTGCACGAGTCCCTTGACCCGGTCGTTTAACTGGACGAACGTGCCGAAGTTCGCAAAGCCCTGTACTCTCCCGATATATGTCTTCCCCTGTTCCACGTCCCCCAGGTCGCAGGTCGGGCCCATGCGATAGACGGTCACACCTTCATCGTTCTGCATATCTTTACCACATCTTCTCTTTGAAAATTTTTTTATTCATCGTCTCTGTCCGGTATGTTCAACCGATCTCTTCGCAGATCCACACCTGCATGGCCGGGAGTCCTAATCCCCGTTGTCGCGGAAGGGAATCTCAATCATTTCCAGATCGGACGGTGCTATCACTTTTCCACCAAACCGTTTCTCTGCATCCCTGATATGGCTTGCTGTACTGGTATAGCGGGAACTCATGTGTACCAGTGCAAGCATGCGGGCGCCGACGGCCTCCGCGACCATTCCTGCCTCCCCGGCGGTCGAATGGAACACCTCCCTCGCCCTGTCCAGCGACTCGTCGTCATAGGTCGAGTCATGGATGATCAGGTCCGCACCCCTGCATATCTCCAGGATGTTGCCGGTAACCGGTCGCGTGTCACCGGTATAGATCACCCGTCTCCCTGGTCGGGGCGGCCCCATCACCTGGTGCGGATGTATCTCCTCTTCTGCCCCGTCCCTGGTGATGCGGACGGTATCACCCCGCTGGAGCCGTCCGAACAACGGCCCGGGGCTGACGCCGAGCTCGATTGCCTTCTCCCGGTTGAACCGCCCGGGACGCGGGTCCTCTTCGAGCACGTACCCCACGCTCGAGAGGCCGTGGGTGGTCCCGAACGCCCTGATGGTGTAGCCGTCGAACCGGACCGATGATCCGTGCTTCAGCGCGACACTCTGCAGGTCGAACTTGATATTGAACCTCGATAGGGAACGGATCCCTGATACGGCTTCATGGACCCATTCGGGACCGTATATGGGAAGGGGCTCCCTCCTGCCCATGAAGGAGAGTGTCTGGACGAGCCCGATGATGCCGAGGAAATGGTCCGCATGCCAGTGCGTGATGAAGATCGCGTCCACTAAAAAACCGGTCCTTGCCCGCATCATCTGCTGCTGGCTCCCTTCTCCGCAGTCAAAGAGGAGCGTGTCCGACCCCCGCTTGACCATGAAGCAGGGGGGGTTCCTCATCGGTGTGGGCAGCGCACCCGCGGTTCCGAGAAAATAGACGTGCAGGGTCTCGCCGCTTATCAAAACCACCCCTTCACGAGCTTGAGGCTCTCCTTTCCCTCTTCCAGGGATCTCCCTTCCACGACTGCGATTCCCCGGTAATCCCGTGCTATCTGCCTGCCGACGACCTCCCAGTCGATCGTTCCTGCTCCGAGCGCAAGATGCTCGTCACTCTCTCCATGGTTGTCATGGATGTGAAGGTGATTGGCACGGGAGAGGTACGGGAGAAACTCTGCCACCTTTCCCATCGTGTGTGCATGCCCGATATCGATAGTTATCCCCACGCCCTCGATGTCCCCGGTCATGCCGAGGAGTTCTGATGGAACGCGGCAGAGAAACTCCTTTATCGATATCATGTTCTCGAGGCAGGCGGTGACGGAATGTTCCAGCGCACAGGCACCGATCTCCCTCAAGGCCGTCTTCTGGTGTTCCCATGCTTTTCCAGGCATCATCTTGCCCACGGGGGAGAGGTATCCCGGATGAATGGTGACGATATCGGTCCAGGAAGACGCTTTTTCGATGCACGTGCAGATCTGGCGTATCGACTCCCTCCAGATCGGGTAGTTCAGGGTTGCAAGGTTCAGGTCGCCGTAGGGTGCGTGGACGGTGATCCCAAGATCTGTCCGGGATATGGCATCGTCGATCCGCCGGACGTTGGCAGGGTCGTCAAGCCGGTAGCTGCCGTCCGCCACGATCTCCCACCCGTCAAAGCCTGCCTCCCCGATCCCGTATATCCACTCTATGGAGTCCCAGACCTTGGAAGACGAGGAGAAGTAGATCTTCTGTCTCATGCATCCTCTATGATCTCTTCCAGGATCTTCCGTGATTTTGCATCAAACTCCTCGATCGTTTCATCGTTACAGATGGTATAATCGGCCTTTTCAAGGGCACGCGAAAGCCCCCACCCGATCTCCCGCCTGTCACGGAGGGCCAGCTCCTCGGGCCGGCTCATATCGTCGCCACGCCCCCGCGTGGAGAGCCGGGCGAGCCGTACCTCAAAGGGGGCGTCTATTCCGATCAGCAGGAAATGCTCAAAATGCGTCCTGAACAGGTCGACCTCGGCATCCCCCCTGATACCGTCCACGAGGACAACAGGCGAGGGCTGCGACTCGATCACCGGTATGCACCGGTGTGCAATGGCCGCCATGCCGTCCTTCTCGCGCAGTCCCGTGGCCACGTTCCCGAGGTTTTCATCCGTCACGGGGAGGCCGGCCTCCCTGACCGCCTGCCTGATGACATCGCCCATCACGACCACCGGGATCCCGATCGACCCTGCGATACGGGAGAACTCGCCTTTACCACTTGCAGGCAGCCCGACGACTCCTATTACCTTCATACACAAGCTCCCCGCCTTCATGGGTACGGATCTTGATCGTCCGTCCTAACCTGTTGATCTTTCCTGCAAGATGCTCCAGCTCCCCGACGGTGAGCGGAGGGCGCTGGCTGACGATCTCTTCGTCAGTGATCTCTCCGTTCCCAGTCTCTTCCCAGTCTTTCCAGAACCGTTTGAAGACCCCCTGCTGGAGGACCAGGGTGCCCCTCGGCAGGTGCCTGGTGACCTCGAGAACCTCCTTTTCATTGCCCCCGAATATGGTGAGCACCACTTCGAAGTCGGGCAGCCTTCCCGTCTGGCTGGCCTCGTCACATATCTTCAGGGAACGGGCAGCCTGGGTGGTATAATCGTTTGCGCACTTCTCGGCATATCCCTCCCACCTCTTGCTGAAGCCCTCCCAGCGGGTCTTGTAATCGAGGGCGATACGGTCTACGAGTCCCCCCTCGATCAGCAGGGCAAGCGTATCCGGAAAGTATCCGTTGGTCTGGATCCCCACGGCAAGACCCATCTCTTTTACCGCCCCGGCAAGGGCGACGAGGGGTTCTGCCTGCATGGTGGGCTCCCCTCCCGAGAAGATCACGCCTGACACCAGCATGCGTGCGTCTCGTATGGCGTCGAGGATCTCGTTGATATCGCGAAGATCGCTCCCTGCCTGGATGGTTGCGTTATGGCAGTAGGAGCAGCGGAGAGGGCACCCCCGGAAAAAAACTGTGCAGACGGCCCTTCCCGGCCAGTCTATCGTGCTCAGGTCGACAAAACCGCCATAATTGACTTTCATCAGATCACTACTGTGTATACTATGGTCCGGGACGTTTCTTGAATGTATGGAATTTGACGAAAGGAACCGGGCGGGGACGATTGATTCGAAAGACAGGGGAAACGGATCAGCGTGCCGATACCAAAAAAACCCCGGCAGCGGGATCCGGGGCCTTTCTCCGGGTTGATCCCCTTTGAGAGAAACTCTATCGCAATATCGATGATCGGTTCGCAAAAACCCGGAAAACGTACAGAACGAGAGAGATGGGCCTGTTCATTTCGATTTTTAAAAAAAACAGCATTTCAGGAAAGAGTGACGCAATTATCCGGACATATGCGAAAAAAGGATCGGGTGATATTGCCGGATATGAAAAGAACGGCGGATTCTTTTCATATCATCACCGCAATCTTCCACGTTGCTTGTCGAAAGTTGATCTGTTCAGGGTATTGGTCGAATGCCTATCTGCCGCAATAGAGCTCGATTGATCTCTGTATGCACTGCACAGCTTCTTCAGTCCGCCCAAGCACCTTCAGGGTCATACCCTTGTTGAACCATGCATCGGCATGGTCAGGGTCTATTCCCAGTGCCTGGGAGTAATATGCAATCGCCTGTTCGTACTGGCCAAGGCAGTCGTGGCAGTCTCCGAGCATGGTGAATGCCGCGGCGTGCCGTGGTTCCCTGTCCACTACCTCTTTTAAGTAATTCACCGCAGTTTCGTGATCACCATTCATTGCCCTCTCCTGTGCCTGCCTGACCAGGTAATTCGCCCTGTTGGAAAAGCCGTTCTGGCTTGTTATGTTCATTTTTCCCCCCCCCGGCCACAGGGTCTCCCATCAGTTTGAGCTGTGACCGACAGATAGTAAAATCCCATTTATATTAACGCTTTGCCCGTAATGAACGCAATATTGGTCTGCAATCATACTGTGACGTTCGGAAGTGATTGGCATAAGTATAAATATAGATTGCAGGTGTTTTTTATATTATTTATAATATATTCATGAAAATTCGATAGTCCCCTGGAAACTGAAATTGACAGCTGCAGACCGGATCCATCGATGCCGTGAAGGTGACACACGTCTTCGAAAAGGGGATCGGTGAGATGATCTAAATAATTATAGTTGATATGCCAAAACAATCAATATATCTTGAGAATTGTGCTGAATACCTATACAAATATTTTTATGATGAAAAAGTCAGGTGATGACAATGAGCGTGCTTGATCGGGAGAGGATGAACCAAATCAAGCAGATCATAAAGCGGAATCCGAGAGGGATGAGCATCTCAGATATTACCTCTGAGATGGAGATGAACCGGAACCTCGTATCACATTACCTTGATATGCTTCTCGTCTCCGGAGATGTTGAGATGGAGAGGATCGGGGCCGCAAAGGTTTATTTCCTCTCGCACAGGGTCCCCGTCTCCGCGATGCTCGAGTTCTCTTCAGACCTCGTCATCGCCCTGGACGGGGAACAGCGGATCCTGATGGTCAACCAGGCCATCCTCGATCTCCTCGAGATTAACAGGGACTGTCTGCTCGGGATACAGCTAAAAGACCACCAAAATCCCTTTATCAAGACACTCCGGGACTACCTGCCACCCGAAGGATCCCCCCCCGTTGCGCAGCAGGACCGCGAGATCAGCTGCACGATCGGGAACCGGGAGGTACATCTCCGCATGAAACAGGTACTGACCGGTTTCGAGGACGGAAGCCAGGGAATCACCCTGATTCTTGAAGATATCACCGACCAGGTCTTCTTCCAGAACCGCCTGCTGATGAGCGAGGCGCGTTACCGGGGTATCGTCGAGGACCAGACCGAGTTCATCGTGCGGTTCCGTCCCGACATGACCACCACGTTCGTAAACGATGCATATGCCCGGTACCTGGAGAAAGAGAGCAGTGAACTCGTCGGGCAGCCGTTCATGCCCTGCATCCTCGACGAGGATATCCAGGTCATGAATCGTGCAATCTCCTCTCTTGGACCCGATAACCCCATCGCTGTCTTCGAATGCCGGGTGAACCATCCGGACGGCCAGATACAGTGGAACAGCTGGACGGCACGGGCGCTCTATGATGACTGGGATAACCTCCTGGAATACCAGTGCGTGGGCAGGGACAACACCGAGAAGCACGAAGCTGCCGCAAAGATCAACAGGTACATCAGGGAGATGGAATTTCTCGCCCAGGCCAGCAGGGATTTCCGGGACATGGATGAGACCGGCGATATATTCGAATACACAGCCCGTCGCGTCTACTCCCTTGCACCCGGGTTCCTGGCATGGATTGGCCTTATTGACCTGCAACAAAGGAACCTCCGGATCAGGAGCGTCGTCGGGGACCCGGACTCCATCAGGCAACTGGACGAGATACTGGGAAAGAGATTCCTGGATATGGTATTTCCCATAGATCTCGAGGAGACGGCGGCACTTCTCCAGCGCCGGACCCTCGTCAGGGCCCCATCGATCTACCGGCTCCTTCACATGCAGTTCTCCGAGGATGTCTGCCAGAGGATCGAGGAGGCTTCACTCGGGGGTATCGACTCGTACCTGATGGGCCTCGTCTCCAGGGGCAGGATCGTGGGAGATGTCGGTATCTCTCTCCCCCGTGGGACACCCCTTGCGAACAGGGGTCTTATCGAGGCGTTCATCAGGCAGGCAGCGATCGCAATCGAGTGGAAAGTCACGGAGACAGGCCTCCGGCAGAACCTGGAACGGGAGGAGTCAGAGGTAAAAAAGCTGCAATTCCTCTCCGGTACGGCGATGGATTTCATCGGGATGGCCGACAGCAGTGATACCATGCAGTACACCGGGGAGAAGATCATGGCCATCACCGAATGCGAACTCGTGGCGATACGCATGCATGATATGTCCCGGAACTGCGCAACCATCAGGTCGCTCGTTGCAAGGCCGGAATTGCTGGCAACCTTCCAGGAACAGCGAATCAACCTTGTGGGAATGACTTCTCCCC
>LKUF01000066.1 GCA_001412335.1 Methanolinea sp. SDB | reverse complement strand
TGGGTGATATCGTCACCGGGCATCGTCAGGATGGGGAACTGTGTGATGGACCCCTTCTTGCCCTTGATGATTCCTGCCCTCTCGTAGATTCCTGCAAGGTCGGTATACATGTAACCGGGGTATCCTCTCCGGCCGGGCACTTCCTCCCTGGCTGCCCCGATCTGGCGCAAGGCCTCACAGTAATTGGTCATGTCAGTCAGGATGACCAGCACGTGCATACCCAGCTCAAATGCAAGGTATTCGGCTGTGGTGAGCGCAAGCCGGGGAGTGATGATCCTCTCCACGGCAGGATCGTCTGCGAGATTCAGGAAGACGACGGCCCGTTCCAGTGCGCCCGTCCGCTCGAAGTCGTCCATGAAGTGGTTGGCCTCTTCCTTGGTGATACCCATGGCGGCAAAGACCACTGCAAACTCTTCCTGGGACCCGAGCACCTTGGACTGTCTCGCGATCTGGAGGGCGATGTTGTTGTGGGGCAGGCCGGCTCCACTGAAGATCGGAAGTTTCTGCCCCCTGACAAGGGTGTTTGTCCCGTCGATGGTCGAGATCCCGGTCTGGATGAACTCCTCGGGCGAGGCCCGTGCATAGGGGTTGATTGCCGCACCGGTGATATCGAGCCGCTTCTCCGGGACGATATCGGGCCCGCCGTCGATTGGCTTGCCTCCACCCGAGAGGATCCTGCCGAGCATTTCCTTGCCAACAGGCATCTTGATGGTCTCACCGAGGAACCGGACACCGCTGTCCCTCCCGATCCCGGCCGTTGTCTCAAAGACCTGGACCACGACAAGATCGTCGCTTGTATCGAGCACCTGGCCCCGCTTGATTGTGCCGTCATAGAGCGCGATATTGACAAGTTCGTTGTATCCGACCGGCTCGGTCTTCTCGACAAAGACAAGCGGCCCTGCAATCTTGGTAATTGTCCTGTATTCTTTCATACTGACGACCTCAGAGCATTGAATTCCTTCTCTATCTCGCTCGTGATGCGATCGAGTTCAGGCCTGTAATCCTTGATGAACTTGATCTGGGGGAGATCGTTCTTGGCCTTTGTACTGAGGATCTGCTGCGGGGTGACACCTGCGGCCTGGGCGGTATATGCAAGATCCGAAAATGCCTTGATCGTCTTCATCATGTCGTACTGCTTGGACATGTCGCAGAAGGTGTCGACCGCATCATACGCATTCTGCTGGAGGAAGATCTCCCTGATCATCCGGGCGACCTCGATGGTCAGCTGTTCTGCTTCCGGAAGCGCATCCGAGCCGACGAGCTGGACAATCTCCTGGAGCTCGGCCTCTTTCTGGAGGACTTCCATTGCCCAGGACCGGAGCACGTTCCATTCGGGCGAGACTTCCCGGTCATACCAGTCATTGAGCGACTCCAGGTAGAGGGAGTACGAGTTCAACCAGTTGATAGCAGGGAAGTGCCGGCGTTGTGACAGTTTTGCGTCCAGTGCCCAGAAGACCTTGACGATACGGAGTGTGTTCTGGGTGACCGGCTCGCTGAAGTCACCTCCGGGCGGCGAGACTGCCCCGATGACCGAGACCGATCCCGATGACCCGTTCAGCGTCTTGACAAGACCAGCACGTTCGTAGAACTCGGAGAGGCGTGCCGCGAGGTACGCGGGGTACCCTTCTTCACCGGGCATCTCTTCGAGACGCGAGGAGATCTCTCGCATCGCTTCGGCCCAGCGCGAGGTTGAGTCCGCCATCAGCGATACGTCATATCCCATGTCACGGAAATATTCTGCGATGGTGATTCCCGTGTATACGGAGGCTTCTCTTGCAGCCACAGGCATATTGCTGGTGTTCGCGATGAGGACCGTCCTCTCCATCAGCGGCTTTCCGGTCTTCGGGTCCTCGAGTTCGGGAAATTCAGTCAGCACTTCCGTCATCTCGTTGCCCCGCTCACCACAGCCTATGTAGACGACGATCTCGGCGTCACTCCACTTGGCCAGCTGCTGCTGTGTGACGGTCTTTCCGCTGCCGAAGGGACCGGGAATAGCGGCCGTTCCTCCTTTCGCAATCGGAAAAAGTCCATCCAGGATACGCTGACCGGTAATCAGCGGGATATCCGGGTTCATCTTCTCTGTAACAGGACGCGGGACCCGCACCGGCCACTTATGCATCATGGTCAGTTCGGTCCCATTGTCGAGCGTGCACACCACGTCGTCAACGGTGAATGATCCCGACTTTATGCTCCTGACGGTTGCGGGCTCTGCATTGGGAGGAACAAGGACCCTGTGGACGATATTCGTCTCCTGGACCTGCCCTATGATGGATCCCGGTTTGACCGCGTCTCCTTCCCTTACCAGCGGTTCGAAATTCCACTTCTTTGCGTGATCAAGGCCCGGGGCGGACACACCGCGTTCGATGAAATCCCCCATCTTATCCACGAGCACCGCGAGCGGACGCTGAATACCGTCATAAATACTGGTCAGCAGGCCCGGCCCCAGTTCGACGGCCAGCGACAGCCCGGTGTTCTCGACGGGTTCACCCGGCCTGATACCGGAGGTGTCCTCGTAGACCTGGATGATTATCTCTTCACCCTGGATCTTGATGACCTCTCCCATGAGTTCCTCATGCCCGACCTTGACCACGTCGTACATGTGGGCGTTGACGCCCACTGCGGCAACCACAGGCCCGGCAATTCTTTTCAGGACTCCTTTATCCCCTTTCTTTTGATTCTCTTTCATTTCCACAGATCAACACCCACTGAACGCTTAATTCTCTCTCTCAATGACATACCTCCTTCCTCGGCTCCGATTGCGATAACAGTCGGTTTCACGGAATTTTCAAGCGTAGCCTGAAGTCGCAGCGGGACCCTGTTCATATCCCTGCTCTCAAGGACGAGTATACCAGTGATGCCGTCATCAAGGACTCTCGTGATGATGTGTACGAGATCCTCCTCAGTCACGGCGGCATAGGTATTCCTGATACCCGCAAGCCTGAAACCGAGGATGAATTCACTTGATCCGATTACCGATATCTCCATTATATCACCAGGAATCCCCTGATTCGCTCTGTCGGAAGGTTAGATTCTTTTCCCCTTGCCAGGGCACGGAGGTTGATGATCTCATACTTCTTCTTTTCCAGGTAGGTGAGGATGGGATGTATCGAGAAGGGATTTCGCTTCGACATGGACTCCATCTCCTTGATCTGGAATTTGATGAGTTCAATCTCAGTTTCACGCAGTGACTTCTCCTGCCTGAGGGTCTCGAGCATATCGAGGAGGGGACGGAGCTTGATCCGGCTCTTTACCGCATCGATAAATTCGTTGTGGTCCTCCCTGTTGACCAGGCGCTGGAATTCATCCACGCCAAAGGTACCTCCCGGAATCGCCATCTCCCTTGCATCCTGCTGGATCCTGTCGGCCCGGAGCCGGAACATGTTCCGGATGTTGATCATGTCGATCTCCAGCATGATGTAGTCAAGGTAATTGCGGCCCCCTTTGAACCCGCTCATAGCCTCCTCGATCAGGTCGCTGTAGAATTGCCGGTAGAGAGCATTCTCCATGTGGGCAAATGAACCCTCGGCGATGGCGCTTTCAAGCCACTTTGAGAGGACAGGATACATGGTGTATCCCTTCAGGGCCTCCACGACCCGTTCGGGGCTCTCTTCCTTCAGGAGGCGGTCCAGGAGAACCCTGTCGAGTTCGCCTGCAGGGATGAGGATCTCCTTGATCTTTCCGGACTTAATTTTCTGTGCCTTTCCGCGAAGGATCGTGAGGACATTCTGTATGTCCCACCTTCGAAGGTAAGACTGGGTGAATCTCTTCAGATCTCCGGGTGCGATCTTCTGGATGTTCTGGTATTCCTTGGCCAGGTTCCAGCTGAGAGCGATCTCCAGGAGATCGATGCCCGAAAAAGATGTCCCGAGTTCATCGATCTCTTTTTTATACTGGGTCTCTTCGATAAACCGGGTGATCTCGGGGATACTCATGTTGAGCATCCTGAGATAGTCCTCGCGGGCGAGCAATTTCGACTTCCTGACCCGCAATCGCGTACAGACGTATTCGTACGGCACCAGACCGGTTCGTTTTTCCGCCACCCTTACATCACCTCATCCGAATAAGATCGCGGACGCATCCTTCAGTCCCGTCTCCCATACCTGTTCAAGGAACGTGGCGTAACTGTAGTCAAGCTGCAGTTCACCGTCCCTGCTCTCAATGATGATGCCACCCTCGATCTCCAGCGCTTTTCCCGGGGAATATCCCCGGAATGCCGGATCTCCTGTGAGCAGCTCTTTCAGGACGGGCAGGTCACGCTCCCTGCAATGCACGACTCCATCGGGTATCTCGTTTGATGCCCGTTTCAGGAGTTCTTTCATTGCAGCACGGTGGAAGTCTGCAGGCAGCCCCGATATCGATGCGAGTGCTGCCTGGTATACCCTGTCAAGGAGTTCCTTCTGGGTGTTGAGGAGCTGTCTCTTGACCTTCAGGTTGGCTGCCGAGACCTCCTGGTTGTGAATGTGCGATATCTGCTTCTCCACTTTCCCATCAGCATCCAGCTTGATCTTTTCCGCCCTCTCCTGAGCGGATTTCAGGATCTGCATCGCCTCCTGCTGGCCTTCCTGCCGTATCAGCTCCGCTTCCCTCTGCCCTTTTGCCCTGATCTCCTCAATGACCACTTCTAGTCCCATGGTCTGCTCCGTCAGAACAGCAGAAGCAGGGCAACCACAAGACCGAAAATGACGATTGTTTCAGGAATTACGACAAACAGCAGGGCAAGACCGAATATGTCCTTGTTTTCAGCCGTCGCCCCCACTGCTGCAGAACCGATCGACATCTCTGCAATTCCTGTTGCGATTCCCGTAGCTCCAACTGCAATAGCTGCGCCGAGCGCCTTCATTCCGGCCTGCGATGCCTGTACCATTTCAAGAGTCATATCTGCCATTTCTTAATCCTCCGAAAATTTTTTGATCATACCAAATGGATCGTATTTCTTTCCTCCACCCTTGTAGAACTTGGTGAAGAATTCAACATAGTGCAACCTCATGGACTGTAGCCCTCCTCCCAGCATCCCAAGAATTGTATTGAGAATGTGGCCAATAATGAAGACAACAGCGCCAACGATGATTATAACGACACCGAATGCCGTCAGATGTTCCAACTGCGGTTCAATAAGCATACCGATAGCGATTAAATTCACCACTCCGGCAATAGCAACCGATGATAATCCCACACCCACGATACGGGCGTAGGAGAGTACATGAGAGAGAATCGTGGGAAGCTCCACGATTTCGAGCGCGGAATCCCTCACGATGAACAACACTCCAACAATGAGCATGCCAAGGCCGATAAATGCCGGCATTGTCAGGCCAGCCATTACCGCAGGCCAGCCCGTCAGATCGGGCATGAGCGGCAGGGCGAACATGGAGAGAATCGCGATGAGGATACCGTACATGACCAGGAGCCACCCCACGTTTGCCAGCACGGCGAGAGTCCGGTGTTTCCCGTGATCCTGCCGGGCATGGTTCACAATCCCGAATATCCGCCCAAGCGTGATATGAAGAATACCTATCCAGACCGTCATCATCATCAGTTCCGGCACAGCGGGACCATGCCCGCCTCCATGACCGATAGACAGGTGCCTGTTCGGGAGCAGGGGTTCGATCCCGGGTATGCCGAATCCCAGGAACTCGCTGAATAAGAACCCGAAGATGATGCTTGAAATACCCGCATTACGAAGAATCTTCAGGAGCATCTGTCCTTCATCGCCCGTAATGACCTTCCGCAGGCCCAGGGCGAGAGCCAGGACTAAAAGACCATAGGCCACATCCCCGAGGATCAGCCCGAAGAAGATCGGAAATATGATCGAGACCATCAGGGTAGGATCAATCTCCGTGTATTTCGGACGCGAATAGATATCCATCAAAAATTCGGTCGGTTTTGCAAAGCTGGTATTATCGTATTCGACAGGGATTACATCTTTTTCCATGTCGATCGCCAGCTCGGTTGCAAAGGCCCGTCCTCCGGTAGCAACGGACATACCCTCGATAAATGTGTGGACATCCTTTCCTGGAATCCAGCCTTCCGCAAGAAATGCATTATCAGTCGTCGCAAAACGAAGAGGTGCTTCCGCCATCTCGGCGTCGGTGCTCAGCAGCTCGTCACATGCCACCAGGAATCCCTGGTGCTTTTCCTTGAGACTGTCGAGAGCATGGTTCACTCCCTCTATCTCCTTCTCGACATCTGACAATTTGCCTTTATAATAGTGGACCCGATCCTGCGCCATCCCCGACTCATCAGGGATTGGGACAGCCTGGAACTGTGCATCGAGAAGAGCCCTCTCCGCTTCATTCCGATACCCGGCAGAAACCCATAAAATAAGGAGATTGCCACTCTTGGACGATGCGGTCAACACTTCGTGCGGGACGTCAAGGTCTGGTTTTGCATTGATATAGCCGGCAAATACTGCAAGGTTGTCATACCCGCGCAGCAGATCGAGATCGACGGCTACGTTTGCAAACGGCGAAAGCGTCTCGATTACCTGCTCGATCTCCTTTGCCTCGGCCTCGAGTCTCGAACGTCTGTTGAGCAGTGATTCCACTTCTTCCTCGACAGAGGGTAAATCCTGCTCGATCCGGGATCTCAGGCGGGACGATGCGATCCGCTCTTTCTGGCTCACATCATCCGCCTGGACCGCAATCGCATTCGTGACTGCCCGAAGTTTTAAGAGTTCCCTGGAGGTATCGCTGCCATGGGGCAGTGGCATGCCGATCCTATACCCTTCGTATCCTTCCTCTTCCTGCTCCACGTAGTCTTCGATGTGAAAAAGGTTTAAGGAATACAGTTTTTTTACGACGGCTTCAATCTGGTCTTTCGGTGCTACGACGAGCACCTTGCTCATATCTTCAGGCGTGAACATGCAGTTGCTCCTTGAAACGGGAAACAAGCAGTTTTACGGCTTCATCGAGTCTTTTACTGCCTGCCTCCTTCAATTCTGCAGCTCGCCGTTCTCCTTTGCCTGCAATTTCAGCATGCTTTGATTCAGCCTGCTGCCGTGCATCTGCAAGCCTTTTTTTCGTGTAGTCCTCGGCGGTACTGGTCGCTTTCATGATCAGGTTATCGGCTTCCAACTCGGCATCCGCAATGGTGCGTTTTTTGTCGGCCATGGCCGTGTTGATCATGGAGCGGTACTCGTCTTCAGTTGCTTTGATGTTCTTTAAGACATCCGTCTTCATCCAACCCTCCTCTCACGGCATTCAAATATTTGACGGGAATTGTTCTTATATCTGTTGTTATTGATTTGAAGGCAAAACAACCCCTGGTACGTGCTTTTCGCCTCTGGACCCGGTATCGATGAGGATTTCCCTTAAAATCCGGAATAATAGAGATACTATCACAGCCGGGAGACGGTGGTGATGGAATACCCGGAGTTTTTCAGGGAAAAGAGATAATATCGCCTGGGAAAACGGTTTCAACGGTTATATTTGGCAAAAGACCCGCAATCTCCACCCCACCGGGTATCCCGGTGAGAACAATTCCACCCAGTTCTTCGGATGAACAGAGGAGGTGCTGTTCAGGATGAGTTCCCCTCACAATCGAGCAGTCAAGGCAGATCTCATCCCCGGCAGACACGACATATCTCAATCGTCTCGATCCGGGATGATCACGCGGGAGAACGACAAGCGGCATGTGGTGTGACCTGACAAGTTCCATGAGCATGCCAGCTGCCCGGGCTGACCCGCCTTCCGGGGCCGAGACCGCGATGATGTCGTCCTCTTCAATTGTCTGGCAGTATTCCGAACCCGCGGTCAGTATACTGAGAGGGAATCTCTTTCCAGCCTTTCCTGCGAGGAGGAACGACCGATCGCCCTTTATAATCAATATCCTGTCTCCTTTCAGCTCTACGACCCGCT
>LKUF01000065.1 GCA_001412335.1 Methanolinea sp. SDB | reverse complement strand
TGCCCCATCAAGAGAAGATCTCCGCTCCCTCTCCGGCCTCGTGGACGAGATACGACTCCATCCTCCCCCCGAACTCTGGGATATCATACTGGAGACGCCCTTTGTCGAATCGGTACGTGAGGCCAGGAGACAGGGCTTTGTTGCAGGGTTCGAAGTCCCTGCCCTTCCCGGGATAAAATGCCTGGAATGCGTCCTTTCAGAACTGGACTTTTTGAATATCAATGAACTCGAGTGGGGTGAGAGCAACGCGGGCGAGATGCGCCGGAGAGGGTATGAACCCGAAGACGGAGTCCACAACGCGGTTCGTGGTGCCCGCTCGTGGGCCGAATCACTTACCCGTCATCCGAAGGTCCACTGGTGTTCGTCCCAGTTCAAAGATTCTGTCCAGCTGCGAAAACGGCTTCAAAGAATAGCCAGGAACACGGCCCGGCCATTTGACGAGGTGACCGATGACGGAACCGTCGTATATGGCATGACAGGAAGGGAATCGGTTCCACCGGATCTTCTCGGGGAGCTTGACGACGATATGTATGAGATCCGGGACAAAACCCTGGAGATGGCCTGGTGGATCCTGGTTGAACTCGCCGACAGGATACCCGGAGACAAGGCAGTGATAGAGAGGTACCCTGATCACGGGATCATCGTGGAGGTGACACCACTCTGATGTTCCGGAAGTTCGCAGACGACCTCTACGGAAAGGTCCTCCAGAGACAGTGCCGGCACATGCCCAGGCATATCGCCATCATACAGGATGGAAATCGTCGGTTTGCACGAAACCACCGGTTAAGGACCGGTGAAGGACACAGGGCGGGGGCCGACCGGACAGAGATGGTCCTTGACTGGGCACACGAACTCGGGATCGAACACATTACGCTATACTCCTTCTCCACAGAGAACTTCTCCCGGGACAGCCGCGAGGTCCAGGAGCTGTTCGCCATTTTCAAGGACAGGTTTGAACGGGTTCTTGATGACGAACGGGTTCATCGGCACCATATACGGGTGCAGATGGTCGGTGATCCGTCGCTCCTGCCGCCCGATCTGATCGAGGTCATACACCGGGCAGAAGAATCGACGAAGAATTACTCGGACTGTTACCTGAATGTCGCACTCGCCTACGGGGGACGAAACGAGATCATCCGAGCGGCAAGGCGGATCCTTGACGGAGTCAGGCAGGGCAAGCACACCATAGATGACATCTCAACAGGCCTCGTCGACAGGTATCTCCATTCGGGAAGAGGCATTCCCCCGGTAGATCTCATCATCAGGACAGGGAATGAATACCGTACCTCGAACTTTCTTCCCTGGCTTGCGAACGGCCATGAGTGCGCCGTCTATTTCTCTGCGCCGTACTGGCCCGACTTCAGAAAGATCGATCTTTTACGGGCGATACGGGTCTACTCGCAGAGGGTGGAATGTCTCAAAAACGAGACAGGCGTGGTATGTGGAGAACAGGCCTCCTCACTTTCCAAATCGCCTGGCTCTTGACTGGTAATCACGAAGTGCACGGAAAAAGTCAACCTTCCTGAACCATCGCCAGTTCACGTCGAGGAAGAAGAGTTCAGAATAGACGGATTGCCAGATGAGGAAATCAGTCAGGTGGCTGCCTCCCGTCTTGATGACAAGGTCAGGATCGTAGGGGAAGGTCAGGTGCTCTTCTATCAACTCTTCCGTGACGTCTTCGGGAGGTATCCCTTCTCGTGCGATCTCTTTTAGGCAATGGACAATCTCATCGCGTCCGCTCTTTCCGATTGCCACAAGGACTTCCATTCCCTGCCCCATCTTCATATCCTGGTCTTCCATGTGGATATTCAGCCGTGCGATTCTTCCGATCTTCTGTATCTCGTCAAGATATGATTCCACTCTCCCCGAATCCCTCGTACTCACATGGAAGGTCACCCGCTGTATTCCTGCACCCTGCTTTCGTTCCGGATCTCCATCCATATCCCCGCCTATCCTCTCCGATATCTCCCTGCACCAGCACGTGACCTCATACATGCGACCAGGGGCATCGACCATGTCCTGTTCGTTGATCATGAAGCAGATATGGGATGGAAGGGTTGATATCTGCCTGGCGAGTGCTTTTTCATAGAGCCAGCGGATCATGATGCCCACTCCAGAAGGTCCGAAAGCGAGTACGCATTGATTACTCCCTCCCGAGTCCCCCATCCTCTCCTTGTTACCAGGACACCAAATCTCATGTTTCCAAACTCTTCTGCCCCATGGGAATCGGTCCCGATCGAGATCTTCACACCATTCTTCATCGATTCCCTGATATAGACATCATCGAGATCCAACCGAAACGGAGATGCATTGCATTCGAGGGCTGTACCGGTCTCGGCGGCACGTTCGATCACCCTCGAAAGGTCGATTTCATATGGCTTTCGTTTCCCTATTATCCTTCCCGTAGGGTGGCCTATGATATCCACGTCATCAGAGTCTACGGCCGACAACACCCTCCTGGTCATGATGTCTTTTTCCTGTCCAAATGATGAATGAACCGACGCGATGACGATATCAAGGTCTGCGAGAATTTTTGCGGGAAGACCAAGGGTTCCATCCGCAAGGATATCGACTTCTATCCCATGCACAAGCCGGCAGGAGGAATCGCGGTTGATCACCTCTATCTCGTGTGCCTGTCTGCCTAATGCCTCCTCATCCAGTCCATGGGCTATTCCGAGCGTTTTCGAGTGATCAGAACAGACAATATATTCGTATCCCATCTTCTCGCCGATCCCGGAGAGTTCAACAAGCGACAGGCTGCCATCGCTCCAGTTGCTGTGGACATGCAGGTCTCCTCGAATATCACCCATCCCGACAAGCTTCGGAAGCGTATGCAATGTCGCAGCCTCGATCTCACCCCAGTCCTCTCTCAATTCAGGGACAATGTATTCCATGCCCAGAAATGAAAACAGTTCTTCTTCGGTCGCAAATGTCTTCAGGCTCCCCCGTGTCCTGTCTTCTATACCATACTCATTCAATTTAAACCCTTTATTGAGCGCGATATCCCGCATCCTGATATTGAAAGCCTTGGATCCGGTAAGATACATCAGCATCGAGCCGAAACGGGAAGCACTGGTAAACCTCACATCGACCCTCTTGTTTTGGCAGCGCAGGGAAGTCTTCCTGTCCCCTTCATCAATGATCTCGTCTGCAACCCTTCGGAGTTTCGGATTCAGGAGAGCCGCCGGTTCTGTTGTAACGATATCAATATCGCCAATGGTGCTCTTTCCTCTCCGGTAGCTTCCTGCAATTTCAAATGTCCCGGGAAGGAGAGTTTCCTGTACTTTGGATATCACCTGCTCTGCCTCGAGACGGTTCATTCGACCCGACTTCTGGCGAAAAAACGAGATAGACTTCAGGAACTTCTCTTCCTTTTTCTCACCAAATCCCCTGACAGCCCGGATCCTGTGGCCCCGGGCGGCTCTTTCCAGGTCATCGACACTCTCGATCCCAAGCTTCTGCCAGAGCGTGTGTGCCGTCCTTGGTCCTATCCCCTCCAGTTCCAGCAACTCGATCAAAGATGCCGGAATTGTAGCCTTCAGTTCCTCGAGTTCACGAAAAGAGCCGGTCTCCTTTATCTCCAAAATCTTTCTGGCAATATTGACACCGATCCCGCTGACCTCCTCGAGCGAGTCTTCATCATATTTTGTTACGGGTGAGGGAAGTCGTTCCACAACATCAGCAGCCCGGTAATATGCTCGGACTTTAAAGACATTCTGACCGGTAAGTTCAAGCAATTCACCCATGGAATGAAGTTTTTCTGCTACCTGCCGGTTGGTACTATCCATACTGATCTCCTGCTCTTAACAAGAACCCGACAGGTATTTTTCCAAACTTCCCGGGAACAGATCCCTGGTCTCGCACAAGTATCATCCGTCTCACTTTTTTATAAAGAAACCGCAACCATCTCCCCAC
>LKUF01000064.1 GCA_001412335.1 Methanolinea sp. SDB | reverse complement strand
CACCTGTTATGGTCGATCATCTCCTGTCCCTCCAGGATGCCAGGCTGTACCCTCGCCCCCGGCGTTTACCTGCTGCAGCAGGGTGTGGGATCGCCCTCGTCACATTCACCGGACTTATTCTCCGCGATCTGCCCAAAATACCAGGATAGATCACCACCGAAAATATTTTATCGCCTCTTCTCGTCGGGGTTACTCGAACAAAGGAGATGTTCACCCCCATCCTATCATCAATGACCGGGAAAATCAGGGGTACATGAATTTCAATTGCCTTATATATTTCAAAGCCGATTTTCACGCTGACCTTCCCTGTTCATACACCTGTTTGCCAGGGAATAGGTCGAAGGTACCCCCATAGGCCGGGTTCCTTATTCCCCCCCATACCCGGCCCTTCACGAGCCCGGGAGTCATTTTTTTCAGATGAACAGGCAGGGCCCCACAAATATCGTGCCCTCGCGTCTCCAGTGGCGGACCACTCCATCCATCCCCCGATCAATCCTTTCCAAGTTCCCGCGAGATATCTTCGATCAGTGATTCGGGAGCGATCTCGCATTCCTTTACCGTCTTTGCGAAGTTGTACAGCATCAGGAGGCATATCCCGATGCTGATTGCCAGGATGGCCCAGAGGAACATCTCCTGGTTCTTTGAGAAGAACGGGAGGGATGCGACGAGGTAGCCAAGAGTTATGAAGCCCGTGACCCAGAGGAGCCCGCCGACGACATTGTTGGATAAAAACGACGGGTAGTCCATCTTCACGATACCCGCGATAAACGGTGCAAACGACCGGATGTAGGGCACGAAGCGGGCGAGGATGATGGTCTTTTTCCCGTATTTTCTGAAGTACTGGCGGGTGACCTCGACGTGGCGGCGGTCGACCAGGCACCTCTTTCCATGGATCAGGCGGTCACCGAAGTAGTGCCCGATCCAGTAATTCAGTGAATCCCCGCCAATCGCGGCGATGGCGAGGAGGACGAGGAGGAACCAGATGTTCAGGCCGCCCCCCGCGGCGAAGAACCCGAGGAGAAAGAGCAGCGAGTCGCCGGGGAGAAACGGGGCGAAGACAAGGCCTGTCTCGCAGAAGATGACGGCAAAGACTATTGCATAGACCAGGATCCCGTAGGTCTCCATCAACTGGGGGATGATACTCTCGATATTGAAGAGAATGTCGGAGAGCGAGACAACATCCAGGGCGATCATCTCTTTGTATGGTATGATGTTCATGATTATCAGGCTGCTGTCCCCGAGGTGGAGCGGGTCACCCGATTCTCCATGAGGAGATGTCGGTTCCCTGGTTGCTGCGCTTGATTCCCTGTTTTGCAGGTGAATTTCAGTGCATGGACGGTCCCGTTCCTGGCCGCCAGGAAAAGACCTGCTTTTTCCCCTGTTCGCAAACAGTGCCCTGTCAAAAACCCCCCTTCTGTATCCGCGAAAGCATCATCCGGCTGGCACGGGCGTAATCGTGCTGCCCGGGACAGATACGATCCGAGTACCCGGTTTGCCATCAGGGGAAGAGTCTATACCACGTTTTCTTGATGACCCGGATTCCCCGGGATACGACATAAGGAGACCCCCGCTCCCCGGATGTCCCGCCACGCACCCTCCCCCCACAACCCTTTATCACCCCCGCCCTGCAATACCTATAAAAAATCCACCGGGAGGCGACGACTTGCGATGATTCAAAAATTCAAAAAGACCCCGTTCTGGGCATTGGTAAGCGGCCTTGCCGGGATAGTCGTCTTCCTCGTGGCACTCCTCGTGCTCAGGTTCATCGCAGGCCACACGGCATCCCCCTTCCTCGACGGGTTCGTCAGTCTCCTCTTCGCATCCACCCCGGTCATCATCATCTTCTCGGTGCTCTTCATGGTCGCCGACGTCTTCTCGTCCTTTCCCCTGCCGGCAAACCTTCCGTACCCGGTCTTCAACGCGGTTGCAAGCGTCCTCCTGGTCACGTTCCTCCTCTCGATGCTGCAGTATTTCAACGAGTACTTCGCGCTCGGATTC
>LKUF01000063.1 GCA_001412335.1 Methanolinea sp. SDB | reverse complement strand
CCCAGGAAGAACAGGTAGGGTGCCATCGGGGTGACGGTGTTTTCATAGGTTATCTTCACCCTCCCCTCACCGGCAGGCTGACGCGGGGAGGAGACGTCCCCGTTGGTTATCAGGTGGGTATACCGTTCATCGGCGATGATCGTCGTTTTGTAGGTGCACTTGGCGGTCATGTCGTCGATGCACGGGACGAGGCGCTGGAAACCCCACTGCTGGCACTGGGTTATCTGCTGCGGAGGTGCGCCAGGGGGGGTTTCGTCATAATAGAGGCCTTCCAGGATATTTTTTGTCGGGCGACAGATGGTTTCCGTGTGAATCACAAACCTGCCGAAGGGAGGGACCGGCTCAGGAAAACGGATAGTCAGTCTGCTTCCGGCAGAATCGTACACGTGGGCGCATTCATGCCCCGGACAGTCCACAGATAGAATTTCAAGACCCTTCGCATCCAGGACAAGTTCCGATAGCGGATTCTCGCGGGATTCGGCATGAAAATACGATAATACCTTTGTGTGATCGTCGAAGACATCGAAGGTGAGGTCCATGTGGATGACACGGACGGGAATCGTCCCGAAATCTTCCCTGTAATAGCGGAATAAGCGTTCTTTCATGGATGTACAGGGTTCCATTGGGTGGTCAGACCTTATATGTTTCACCGGGGGGCGTCCGAGGATGCATGATTGTTCCGGGGATATCCGTTCACTATTTACAGGGCATGGAAAGATCCTGTCCGCCTTACCAGTACATCGACAGTGTAGCCTGCCTCTCCCTTCTGCACTCCTCAAGGAGCGTGCTCTCCCCGATGAACCTGTCCATCGGAAGTGTCATCTTCGTCTGGATATAGGAGAGGGCCTCGCCCATTCCTTCGAATACCCGCGGAGTCTGCTGCATGGCCTGGCGGACGTTCTCCCGGACATTGAATACCCCCAACGGCACATACCCTTTCCGGGCTTCCCGAAGGACAATTGCCCCCGCCTGCCGGCCTTCCTTTGCCAGCGCTTCGAGAACCGCCATCTTACAGGAGTAATAGCACCCCCCAACTGGGGAGTATTCCCGCTTCTTCGCATGTCCCTCCCAGTCTGAAAAGACCAGTTCTTCTCTGCCGATGACCTGCAAAAAAGCCTCGATCCACTCGTACTGCCAGCCGGTGGGCATCAGGAGCACGGCATAGTGGTTATTCAGGCTTGAAAATTCCCTCACCTGGTAGGAATCGATCAGCGAGTTCTGTCTCACCTTACAAAGCATATGATCAGCAATCGCAGTGTCGCATGCCGTGATCGACCACCGTGTCGGGACCATTCTCCGGCCCCGTCCCATGCCGAGTGTGCCTACCGAGAGAGCCTTCTGGATAGTGGTGAAGGGGACACCATCGGCATGGAGCCGGAGTATCGCCTCTGTGGCAGAGAGATCGGCATCATAAAAAGCCTTCTCCAGATGGGGCTCCCACCGGCCTTCCTCGGTATGAATGCTCTCCAGTGGTGCGCTCGGCCCAAACGGAGTATGCTCCTCGCCGAACGAGAATCCCTGGGGTGAATGGCCGAACCGTGCCTCGCTCTCAAGAGATGCCCCCGAGAGGGCGATCTCCCGGAGCGTCTCTGCATAGGGAGTCGAGAGGTCACGGACATGGCTGATCTTCTTTCCCCTCACGAGATCCAGCCGGTATCCTATGATCTCCTCCTGCTTCAGGTTGGACGGAATCCAGGCCTCGGGCATATCCATGATGGATGTGTCCCCATGGAGCGGGGCAATCATGGGTCCTGCATACACCTTGGGGTAATTCCAGGCCCCGACAAAGACTGATGGCGGACTGCTTCCTTCGAGGTCCCGCCCAAGATCACGGGACCGCATCGGCATGTGTGCTGTCAGTGCCCGCAGGTAGGCGCCTTTCCCGATACTCATTCCTGGTACAGTACTATCGGATACAGGTTTATAGGCATG
>LKUF01000062.1 GCA_001412335.1 Methanolinea sp. SDB | reverse complement strand
TTTATTCGGACCGGTCCTCTATCCCTTTCACCAGGCGCCGTATCCGCATTCCCGGTGACTCGTACCTGATAAAGTGGGAGAGAAACGCAGCGAAACCCTCGCTCCAGCACTCATCGTCGCGGTGCATGTCCCAGTAGTCCACCTCCATGGTCCGCTTGACGTGCCTGCCAAGGCCCACGTCGAGCACCTGGTGGGACCTGAGGAGATCCTCGGCACGGGTATACGGCCGTTGGATCTCAACGATATACTTGCCGTCCTCGATGTAGGGCCCGGCGAAGAGTTCCAGGTGCCGGGAATCCTCGTACTTGGAGATGAACTTCTCTGCATTGGCTGCGTTCCAGGCCGGTGGGCCGATATGTCTCCTGACTGCAGGGAGATCCTCGACGAAGAGCTCGAAGACGAGCATGCACCTGTCCGGGTGCATGGCACAGTCTGCCCTGTTGACGAAAAAATCGTTCCGCTCGAGCAGCGACCTGATAGCCGCCGTGCTCCGCCGGAGCTGCGGGACGACGATATCCTCGATATATGGTGGGGTATCGAAGCAGATCGCGTAGATATGAGTCCCCCTCGCCTTCAATTCCCTGTCAAGCTCTTCCTGCGAGAGGACCCGTGCGTTCGCACGCTGGAAGAATTCGATCGACGGCCTCTCCAGGTATCCCCTGGCAAGCTCGACGAACTCGAACATCCGGGAGAGGGAGACCGATGCCGAGACGTTCCGTGCAGGATCAACAGGGTCGACGACCACGAGCGGCTCGGAAAAATCCTTTGTCCGGTGACCCTCGATATCGATGAGCGTTCCGGGCCGCCATCGCGACGCGGCCTCCAGGAGCGGGCGGAATCCGCCATAATGAAGCACCAGCAGTTCGCAGAGATATCCAGAGAACCCCTCGGTCATCTGGTCGGAGCCATATACACCGCCTGCCTTGCAAAACTGCTTCATGAGGAGCACGTCATCGATATGCGCCTGGATCTTCTCCTGGATATACCTCGTGTGGAACGGGGTCCGGTCGACGGCACTCTGGATCTTCCCGGCACTCTCCACCCGGTAACAGGGGACAAGATCCACGTCAAGTCCCTCGATGTGTGCATTGATGTAGGGGTGCTCGGCATACTTCTCGACGAGCGTTCCGGTGAAGGCCGCTGCCGTATCCCGTGCCAGGGCCAGACCCTCCTCCTCGAGCCTCTCGCGCGAGAGGGATGGGTCGAAGAGGAGAAAGATGTCCAGGTCCTTGTCACCCCGGACCCACGTGTTCCGGGCAACGGATCCGACCACCATTGCCCGTACATGCCCGCTGCTCTCCACCAAATCCATTATTCGCCGTGCGACGTCGTTGATATGGGCTTGCTCTTCCTCTGACGGTCGCAATGAGAGGAGGACCTCCTCTTCCAGCGTCACCAGTTCACCACCATGACATCTTCGTATATGGCGCCTGATGGTGTAAGTGTGCTCTTTTTTAAGGAAAATCCGTCTACCAGGAATTTTCCGTAATCAGCCGATTCCATCGGCCGGATCGCGTCGATGAGTGACGGATCGTACCTCTTTACCCGGGCGAGGGTGGCATGGGGACGGAATCTTCTCGACTCTTTCCGTATGCCAAGCGGCTCGAGTGCCTCCTCGATCTGATCATTCAGGGCAGCGCACCGCCCACCGTCGATGATGTCACACCACACAACCCGTGGCCTGCGGCGGTTGTCGGCCGAGATTCCTGACACGCTGACTTCAAATGGCCTGCCGGTAACAGATGCAAGGCGTTCCTGTATCGCCGGGACCATGTCCTCTTCCACCTCGCCGATGAATTTCAGGGTGATATGGATGTTTTCGGGGCTGACGACAGAGAGCCTCGCCCTGCTCTTTGCAATCTCCTCCTGTGAGCTCTGTAAAACCTCGCGCATTTCCGGAGGTAATTCAATCGCGACGAACAGACGAACCATTCAAGCCTCCTTTTGTTATCTTCACTGCATACGATCCGGGTGAGTTCATGCTCTAGTACACCTGCCCAATACAATATGGTTAAAACAAGCCTTTCATATACAATAACGAAGCGAATAACAAATATTTTTTTGGGAA
>LKUF01000061.1 GCA_001412335.1 Methanolinea sp. SDB | reverse complement strand
TATGTCCCCATATACCATCACAAAATCCGATGCGTGCATGTGCGGGGATCTGTTCGTGGGCGACGATGGTGAAAAAGCGGTTCATTACCTGTGCAGTGCACTGTTCGACGTGGCAGACTGTGCCGGCTGCCGGGAGAACCAGGGACCTGCCTATATCACGGATCCTGAAACCGGCTACGTATATGCAAATACATTCGGAAATGGCACGGTGATACCGGAGGATTTTGTTGACCCGGCCCATGGTGCAGGATCCATCTCTGATCCGAGAAATATCGCTCTGTACAGGCCCTGGCCAACCCATACTCTTGCACCAATACAGCCGCATGACGATGCACTGATACGGGCACGACTGGATTATTACAATTTTCCCCTGCCCACCTGGACGGGATCAACACGGGTACTCGGAAGATTGGCACAATTCATCTAATAACTTTTTTCAGGGATATTAAAGAGAAATACGGTAAACGGACTTTTTTTAAAATGCGTGCAGGTGAGACGCGGTGTCATGTATTTCCGGTCAGACGCCAGCCTTTTTAATCCACATGCCGCTCCCGGATTCCGGGGAGCGGGAGGCAATTGTGGGAAGAACTTGTTGATCAGGAATCCCGTCTCCAGGGCGTGGACCCTCGTATCGTCGTGCTTGAGGGATCCGTTCTCATTCGGGGATACGGGTCTTCTCGGATTACCCGTCCACCATCTGTGCCTCGCATCGCGGACACCGCAGGAGATAGCAGGGGACCTCCGGCGGCCTGGCCATCCGGAATCCGCACAGCGTGCATCTGCAATAGCCTGGTGGTGATCTTCTCCCGCCAGGTGGTACATCGTCTGGAGACATTGATCAGTTTCTCATTCTCACCCGGGAATTCAAGAAGGTTTCCTACCCTCGGGACTTGCCAGGAGCAGGAGACCTGCCAGGAAAAAGACAATATCGATTGGTGGGAGCAGGGTTGCGATCACCGCAAGAATCCCGGCTTTTTGAAACCGGAGGCGCCGTGCTGAGAATAAACCGGTGATCGCGGTGAGGATCCCTACACACTTGACAAGCGCAACCGCATGGAGATACCCGGCGATCAGATGTGTCGGAAAAAACCTGGTGGAAAATGGAAGTGCCCCATACAGGATCAGGTAGGCCAGGGCTATGAAGGACAGGACAATCCCTATTGCCAGGAGGATCTCCCCGATCCTTGCCTCTGTGCTCAATCCTTCCATCATGGACTCATGCATTCTCCTGGCCCCCCCACATCACGTCCGGGCTCTGATACTGCCGACGAGATCATCTCGCATCTGGCGACCTGCAGGAGGGTTGCGTTTCCGGGTGAAAACAAATTCTCCTTCTCCATCGCGTTCGCCTGCTTTCCGGAGGGGGACCACGTAGTTTTTTTTGCTCTTCTCCCTATGTACCTATGAGTGTCATGAGGCATGAAATAACCGGGGATAATCTCCAGCAGGTCACAGTCACCCTGAACCCGGGCGAGAGCATATTTGCAGAAGCCGGGGCCATGGTAAACATGAGCGGGAATATGAAGATGAACACCGGGGTCAAAGGTGGCGTCCTCAAAGGATTCAAGCGAATGGTTACCGGGGAGAGCTTCTTCATCACCGAGTTTTCCCCTGATGGAGGGGAGGGATTCGTATCATTTGCCGGCAACGTTCCGGGAAAGATATTTCCCATATTCCTGAAGGGAAACGAGTTTATTGCACAGAAAGATTCCTTTCTCTGTTCCGAATCAGGAATCGATCTCGACGTCGCGTTCACGAAAAAGATCAGATCCGGGATCTTCGGCGGAGAAGGGTTTATATTGCAGCGGTACAGCGGTTCAGGAAATGTCTTTCTCCACTGCTGCGGCGACATCATCGAGCTGAACCTGAAACCGGGAGAGATTACCCGTGTCTCGACAGGTCTTGTCGTTGGATTCGAAGACACGGTCACGTACGATATCTCTCTTGCCGGAGGTGTCAAATCGGTACTTTTCGCCGGAGAAGGACTCTTCCTGACGACCCTGACCGGTCCGGGACGGGTGATCCTGCAGTCGATGGATCTGGCACGGCTTGCTGCATCGCTCATCCCCTACCTTCCAAAACAGACTTCAGGCAGCAATCGATAGGACAGGCAGGTATCCCTCCACTCCAACGTCGTTTTTTTGGCGGTCTGCAGAAAAATATTATTGATAAGTATAAATATCCGGAATTCCACCCTTCTATTAAATTGTTGGTGGAATCATGAAGATGAACCGGATATTGCCTTCCATTGTCATATTAGGTCTCCTTCTCGTATTATGCCCCGTTTCTGGTGAAGAGAGCGGGATTATCGGAGGAGCGACGGGTACATACAGGGTTCACTGCAATGTTGACGGTGCACGCGTCTACTTCGATGGTGAACTCGTGGGAGAGATACAGGATAACATCCTCGATGTACCGGTATACCTGACCGGAACTCCGTACAGGAGTTATTCAATTGAAAAAGAGGGATACAGGACATATTCGGGACCCATCAATTCGGTTCCTGCAAAAGGGCAGGTTGAGCACATCTATGTCACCCTCAATGCACTGCCTCCCGTCCAGTATGGAAGGATCCATGTCCTCGCAACACCTGCCATGTCAGAGGTGACCCTCGACAATACCCCTGCAGGACAGGTTGACGACTCGGGAATCCTTGTCATCTATGATGTTCGCCCCGGTGGACACACGGTTGTGGTGAGCAAAGAAGGCTATATTTCAAAGACCAGCTCCGTGTATGTCGATCCAAACGAGATCGTCAAGCTGCCTGTGACGCTTGAACCGGTGAAGTATGGGACAGTCTCTGTAAATTCGGTCCCGCCAGGTGCCGGGATCTATATCGACGACCGATACATGGGAGAGACACCCGTCATGCTTGACGAAGTCTCGATCGGGACCCATACAGTGAAGATTGAACTGCCAGGCTACCAGCCGTATACAATGAATGTCCAGGTTTCCGGCGAGGCCCCAACCGTTGTGAACGCAGACCTGGTCACCGTCCCCGCCACAGGTTCAGGACAAGCTCCTCTCGGCATTGTACCTCTCGCAGGGGCGCTTGCAGTCTCCCTGCTGCTGGCACGGAAGAGAAGTTAAGTGAACAGATCAAGGGTATCCGGCGTTTGCGATACAGGATCACTCCTGATACCTGAAATGTAGGCAACACCGACCTTCCCTTTTTTCAACCGCGTGGTATCCAGGAGGTGTCGCATATCGACAAATTCACCAGTAGTCACGATCTTTTTGATCTGTGAATCAAGCCCTGCTGTTGGTTCGTACAGGACATTCCTGAATACAACCCCCTGGTTGTGCAGAAACATGCCTTCACCCGGCGGATTCCCGGGATGCCGGTAATAAAGGAGGTTTTGTGCATCCCCCGGCTGTTGTGCAGCGTCCGGTGCAGGGTTGATGCCGATGCCAAAAGTGACGAGGGTGTCGCCATGGTATCGTGGTTTTGCATCGTGAGCCATCCATTCATCATAATGTTCACGGTCGAGAATCGACCTGCCGTCTTCCGGAGCCGAGCTGGCTACCGGCGCTTTCCTGATCCCGGAACTTTCAAGTCCGGCACATATGCCCCACATGGCGACTGCAATGAGGCAGTCCGGTTTTTTCCGCTCCTTTGCACGTGCGAATAGTACGCGGTATATCTCTGCCATCGTCACGCCCTCTGGAGATTTCGACTCTATCGTGAGATATTCATGAAAATGGCCCTTAAGGGTGACCGCATAGCCGGTATACATCTTCACTTCATCGGAACTTTTCAGTGGTGTGAAGAAATCCGGTGTGTCATGTCCGTCTGTTGGCAGCCACACGATCGATCCGTGCAGCACGACCATCTCCCCCATGAATGGAAGTGCATCGTCGATACTGCTCCCCATCGCACCCAACCCGAGCGCGTATGCGGTGTTCGCAAAATCCATGGTCCGCACTTTTTCCGGGACGAGACGGGCATGGAGTATATCCTCCAGGTCACCGGTCACGACAAGTTCTGCGGGCGCAGATGAACCCTGTTCAATGGATAGTGTCAAGCCGGGAAGATCCCGGGTCTCTGCCAGTATGTCAACGAGGAGGTCGTCTGGTTCAAGAGATCTCTGGCATGCACGTACCGCTTCCCCGATTGCTGGGTAACGTGGAAAGACCGAAGAAAAACCTGCCATATCAAGAACCTGCGACGGGTATTTCTGAACACGTGTCAGGGCCAGCATGCCACCTCGATTCTTGAGCGCCTTGCTATTGGCCAAAAGGACCCGTATTCCGGCGCTGCTTAAGTAGTCGACGCTATCCAGGTCTACCACGATCGAACGGTCATCGTCACCAAGTGCATCCCTGATACTGCGCTCCAGTATGCCTGAACCGAAGCCGTCAAGCCTTCCATTGCAGGTGAAGGTGAGGATTCCCCCATGCCGTCTGGTCGTCACTTCCATTGCCGTTTCCACTCCTGTTAAGAGATCTTTCTCTCATGGTTGAAATATGGAGGGGTTTTGGCACATGTGGGATTACAAGGAGGTAATCTGTCTACATTCTTCAGAAGATTGACACATCACCATTCTGTTTTATCCCGAGTACACCTCGTCCGTTGTCGCATACAGCCTGGAAGGGGATCACCGTCCAGACTTCCCTTTCCCTGCAATGTAACTGCTTTTTTCAGGAGAGATCTTTCGCATTCCGGGACGGTAACTTATTTGAGGGATTATTCACCCACTTCACCTCAATGAACAACCCAGATGGAAAAGAGAAGAGGGTCCCCATATTCAGCGTTGCGGGTCAAAAACTCGAGATGGTGGAACCGATTGAGAGGACAGATGACGAATGGAAAAATCTGCTTTCTCCCGGGGAATATTCCGTGGCTCGAAAATCTGGTACTGAAAGGGCATTCACCGGCAAATACCATGATTTTCATGAAAAAGGTGTCTACAGGTGTGTCTGTTGTGGAACAGATCTCTTCACATCAGAAACGAAATTTGATTCTGGTACCGGGTGGCCAAGTTTTTGGGCACCGGTCGATGAGCATAATGTAGAGGCACGGATTGACAGGAGCCTTGGAATGGTCCGCACAGAGGTCCTGTGCGCACGGTGCAACGCCCATCTCGGCCACCTGTTTGATGACGGCCCTCCGCCGACCTTCAAACGGTACTGCATTAATTCCGTAACGCTCGAGTTTGTAAAGTATCCAACCGGTCCGCACTCCTGATACGAGTGATGCATTTTTGGGCGAATCATATCCCGATGCTCCAGGGCCCATCTGTCGTTTGATTACGTGCTGTTGAAGATATGATTGTATTCGTTGAACCCTGGGCATCAACCTTATTTTTATACCGGAAACTGCGACCGTATATACGAAATGACTCAGGCAATAAAAGACAGGTATCTCATGTGTGCCGCAATAATGGTCTTCTCGATCGTTCCCGTCATCCAGCTCGTGCCACTGTAAAGATGGAGTGCCGGGGGCACACACTTTTTTCCGGGACTGCGCATATACATCTGTTATGTCCCACCAGGATGCTGCAAAGCGCCTGTTTGCACAGAGAGAGTCCCAAAAAAGACAGGGTGGCCTCTTTGCGAAAGCGTGGAAAGCATGGAAATCTGCAATTTCCAGCAATAAATGGTGATAAGCCGGTGATTTTTATGACGGAAAAATTATGCCCGTTTGACAAAGAACCCTGTATAGGGCAGAGATGTGCAATCTTTATCGAGGCGCACGACTGCTGCGCCCTGGCATTGCCGGTGAAACAGAGAGATCACATTTCCAGGGATATATCCGATAAAAAGAGCGATTCTTCGAGATTCAAAGCCCATCTCTTCGACTGACGGAATCATCCCTGTGAACTATCCCAAGAACGAATTTATCCGGGATACGAACCAGTTACCGCTTCCTGAATTTTTCCCAGGAACGCAAAGTCGATATACCCGACTTTGGTGAAAACCGCCACTTTTCATGGTTGGAAAATTTAGGCCTTTTCGTCCACACGGTAGTGGAAACACATACACTTATATCATCTCCTGCCCATGCATCCTATTGAGGTGAGAGTGACATGTGCACTGTTGGCGGTCCCGTAGATATCGAGATCCCCCCTGATCGGGTCGAGGGGAAAAATTACCGGTGTAAAGAATGCGGAGAGAAGTTCAGAGGTGTTGGAAAGCGGCCAATGTGCCCCTCCTGTCAGTCTGAAGATGTAGAAGAAGCCTGAAAACTCAGGTTTTTCGTTTTTTTTATTGCGCACAATTTCCAGCCAGACATTCTCCATAATCGTCTTATAGCATGTGCG
>LKUF01000060.1 GCA_001412335.1 Methanolinea sp. SDB | reverse complement strand
CGCTCGCACGGGAGAGATCACCATCCATCGTCTTCATCGACGAGATCGATTCGGTCGGCAGCACGAGGACCAATGACGGGACTTCCGGCAGTGCCGAAGTCCAGCGGACGCTCATGCAGCTCCTTGCAGAGATGGACGGTTTCGACACCCGCGGGGATGTGCGGATAATGGCCGCAACGAACCGAGTGGACATGCTTGACCCTGCCCTCCTCCGCCCCGGCAGGTTCGACCGGACGATATCGATACCGCTCCCTGACAGGGCAGCCCGCCTGGATATCCTGAAGATCCATTCACGCCGGATGGTCCTTGAAGATGTGGACCTGGAACGAATCGTTGATATGACCGAGAACACGACCGGCGCTGAACTCCAGGCTATCTGCAGGGAAGCCGGAATGACCGCAGTCAGGCGGGAGGCGACAGGAGTGTCGCACCAGGACTTCATCGATGCAGTGCGAAAGGTCAAGGCAGAGACCATCCCCGACATGCGGATGTACACCTGACCTTCCCGCACATTCATTTTACTCTGAAAATGGCTCCGCCATTTTCATTCTGCATGCCTGTGTCCCGGCAGGGAATCAGATTATTTAGCCTGCTGGCCTCCAGGAAAGAACGTCCTTTCGGGACGGGAAAACTGGCATTGACATCTTCATTCTGCATGCCTGTGTCCCGGCAGGGAAGCATGTTGTTTTTTTTGGTGAAGAGATTATTTAGCCCGTAAAGATAAGAGATCATCACAGGATCCAGGAATGAACGTCCTTTTTCTCCCGCGTGAGGGAGTCGAACTGTACCGGGAGCTCCTCTCGTCGGAGACCAGCCGTGATGCCCTGCGTTTCTACCGGCCGGTTGAGAAGCATGGCGGCGTCATGGTGACGATGGCCTCGCTTGGAAGTGCCCTCTCGCTGGCATCAGACCTCCGATGGTACGTCAGGAGATACACGAGGGACGTCCTCTTCGAGATCTCTGCTGGGGTCTACTGCACACACAATCTCGCACGCGAGATATACTATGACCGCACGGTCAGCCCGGGGAAAGGATGGAAATTCCGCAGGGTTTACGTGATTCAGGGAGACCGGCTGGCGAGCGTCGAAAAGGTCCCGCCTGAAAAGAAAGAGGAATTTTTTGGTGCCCGGCCAGGCGAGGTCCGTCTCGAGGTCTGGTGCACTGCAGATGAAGATTCACCCGGATAGCCGGGAAAAAAGATTTGGTATCTCTTTTCTGATTTCAGGCAAACATTGCCCCGTAATTGCTCAGGTATTTGTGCCCGTCGAAATCAAGCCCGATCTTTTCGATGGCGCAGAGGAAGTCCTTGCGGGTTACTGTCTCATGCTCTGCCCTGATTGCAAACATGCCGGCCTCCATGCAGATCGCTTTTAAGTCCGACCCGTTCTTGCCCTCGGTGAGGTGAGCGATCTCGTCCAGGACTACGTCCCCGTCAAGGTTCATTCCCCTCGTGTGGACCTTCAGGATGGCAAGCCGCCCCTCGACGCCGGGGAGGGGGATCTCGATGATGCGATCGAACCTGCCGGGGCGAAGGAGGGCCCGGTCCAGGATATCTATCCTGTTCGTCGCCCCGATGATCTTGACGTCACCCCGTCTCTCGAACCCGTCCATCCCTGCCAGCAGCTGCATCAGTGTTCTCTGGACTTCGCGATCGCCCGAGGTGGTGGCCTCGGTTCTCGATGCGCCGACCGCATCGATCTCGTCGATGAAGATGATAGTGGGGGACTTCTTCTTTGCAAGGTCGAAGAGCTCCCTCACCAGGCGTGCCCCCTCACCGATGTACTTCTGGACCAGTTCGGATCCGACAACCCGTAAGAAATAGGCGTTTGTCTCGTGGGCGACCGCCCGTGCGAGGAGTGTCTTTCCCGTTCCTGGCGGCCCGAAGAGGAGGACTCCTTTCGGGGGCTCGATGCCTATTTTCTCAAAGAGTTCCGGTCTTTTCAGCGGCAATTCGACAGCTTCACGGATCTCGGTTATCTGGGGGTCGAGGCCACCGATATCACCATAACTCTCCTGGGGTGTCTCCACGACTTCCATCCCGTAGATCTGCGCATCATAACTCTCGGGGAGGATGTCGATCACTGCAAGCGACTGCTGGTTCAAGGTACACCTGACGCCGGGTTTCAACTTCTCCGGGTCGATGCACATGGAACTCCGCACCATGAACCGTGGGCCTGCGCTGCTCCTGACAATCACCCTGTTTCCCTCGACGACATCGGTGATGGTTCCGATAACAAGGGGGGGACTTCGAAGCTGTTCGATCTCGCTCTTCAGTTTCCTGACTTCGCGCTCGTACCGGATCTTCTGGGTCTCAATATATCGTTTATCGGATTCTATCTGTCGCAGCTGCTCCCTGAGCTCGAGGTTGCGTGTCTCCATATTTGTCACGCGATCGAGCAGATACCTGTACAGTTCCTCTGGATTTTGAGGTTCCTGGGGTTGCCGGGCGCTTTCTGCCATCTTACTCAATTAAATATATAGGGAAAAATGATTATAAAGATGTTTGCGAGGGAATATGCAGTGTGAATTGTGTGGCTCCACGATCCATGGCCCTTCACGGACCGTCAGGATCGAGGGGGCCGAACTAGAGGTATGCGCCCAGTGTGCAAAGTACGGAACCGAAGTCCAGAAACCGCGAAAGGCCGCACCAGGGAGGGCAGTGTCAGCACCATCCGCACGGGCACCGGCAAGAAAGAGGCGGGATGTCTTCGACTTCATGGAAGGAGAGATCGTCGAAAACTACGGCGAGAAGATACGAGACGCACGGATGGAGCGGGGATGGAGCCAGAAGGACCTTGCTATGGAGATGAAGGAGAAGGAACTGCTCATAAAGAAGATCGAGAAGGAGGACCTCATACCCGAGGACGATGTGAGGATAAAGATCGAAAAGACCCTTGGTATCCGTCTCATCGACACCACCGAAGAGGAGGAAGAAACCCGCCGGAAATCGAAGATGGTGCCCACGATGGGCGATGTGATATCGATAAAGAAGGTCCAGAAATAGTATTTGTCCCCCAATTTTTTTCCAGATCTTTCTCGCTGAAAAATCCCCATACAAATTCGTTTTCATATCCCCAAAAACCAGAAGAAGGCAGGAGGCGTGGAATTTATGCGCGTTGTTGTTCATCTTCCACCCTGATTATGACCCCTTCTTTCCCCACCCGGCAACCCGGAACATTGACCCGGGCCGCTGACTCGTCACCGGTCCGGACTATCTTCTCCAGCGCTTTTCGTAACCATGGAGGGGAAATTTCTGAATCGGGATACCAGACATTCTGAAAACCTCTTTTCATTCTCGATCTGAATTACACGGGATTCCTGTGATAAACGTCCCGCCAACAGGTGATGCGAAACAGGGATGTTAAACCAGTATCCTGATTATTTTTCCCATGCCAAACAGTATTGGATCTTCGATACCGGTTCTGCAGGCCAGCGATTCCATATAAACCCGGTTTCCGGCGTAGGGGGAAAGACTCCTCGTGAAATCCGCGAATCACGGGGATTCTTTTATATACACCCTACACAAATAGTTGAACCATGCAAGGTGAGTGTTTTTTCACCGGTGAACGCTTTTATCACCCCTAGCCATGCCACTTGCCTGTGCATACGAACTGTTGTGCATCCTTTGAGTCCCTGCATGAGCCAGGGGCCTGTACAGAGAGATTCGACCGGCTTTTTTAGGTATTTCCGGTATTTTTGGTATCAGTATTGATCTTTTTCCATTCCGGTTCAGCATGACCTGATCTGGCGTGGAAGGGAGTTTTAGGTATGAGAGGTAAGGAAATTCGTCTTGAACGGATCATGGATCGAAACACCAGGAAGACCGTGATCGTCCCCATGGACCATGGCGTCACAAACGGCCCGATTCCGGGCCTGATAGACATGGGGAGAGCGGTGGACATGGTGGCGGAAGGAGGAGCGAACGCGGTGCTCGGCCATATAGGCCTTGCACTGTACGGACACCGGCAGAGCGGCAGGGACGTGGGGCTCATCCTCCACCTCTCGGCGAGCACGGCAATCGGGCCGGATCCAAACGACAAGGTACTGGTCAACTCGGTGCCCAATGCCTTAAAGATGGGTGCTGACGCGGTATCCATGCATGTAAACATCGGAGCGGATTCCGAAGCCCGGATGCTCTCCGATCTCGGCCGCATTGCCATCGAATGCATGGAATGGGGGATGCCCCTCCTGGCCATGATGTATCCCCGGGGCAGAAAGATCGCAAATGAACACCAGACAGACCATGTCGCGCTTGCAGCCCGGGTCGCCGCGGAGCTTGGAGCAGATATCGTAAAGACGGTATACACCGGCGATCCGGACAGTTTCCGGGAGGTTACACGTGGATGCCCGGTTCCGGTGGTCGTCGCCGGGGGATCGAAGACAGACGATCGGGCCACGATGGACCTCATCGAGGGCGCGATGGAAGGCGGTGCGGCAGGAATCTCGATCGGGAGAAATGCATTTCAGCATGGAAAACCGGACAGGTTCACCAGGGCCGCGGCAATGATTGTGCATGAAGGAAAGTCGGCCGAAGAGGCCTGCGAATTTTTGGAGGAATAGGAGATGATTGGAAAAGAGATCAGGCTGGAACGGATAATGGACCGGAATACAGGCCGGTCAGTGGTCGTGCCCATGGACCATGGGTTCACACTTGGACAGATCGAGGGACTGCAGGATATGACCCGGATTATATCCGAGGTGAGCGAAGGCGGCGCGAATGCGATCGTGCTTCACAAGGGGATCGTCAGGTCCGGACACCGGAGGAGAGGAAAGGACATCGGGCTCGTCGTCCACCTCTCGGGGAGTACGTCATTGAACCCTGATCCAAACGACAAGGTGCTTGTCTGTACTGTGGAGGAGGCAGTCCGCCTGGGTGCTGACGCGGTATCCATCCATATCAACCTCGGGGCCCCCAACGAGTCGAGGATGCTTGAGTCGGGCGCAAAGGTCGTGAAGGACTGCAACCGGTGGGGCATCCCCCTCCTTGTGATGATCTACCCGCGGGGCAAGGGGATCGACCCAATCTCACCCCAGTCGGTCGGCCACTGCGTCAGGGTTGCAGAAGAGCTTGGTGCGGATTTGATCAAGACCAACTACACCGGGGACCCGGTCACCTTCGGAAAGATTGCAAAGGCCTGCTCGGTCCCCGTCTTCATCGCGGGTGGGGAAAAAGCGGGGGATATCGAGACGCTGCGAGCCATCAGGGACTCGGTAAGAGCGGGTGGAGCAGGAGTCTGCGTGGGGCGAAACGCGTTCCAGCGCGACGACCCGAAGGGATTTGTCGAGGCACTCTGCCGGGTTGTCCACCAGGATATGGACCCTGAACGGGCGCTTGCGGGGTCAGGATGAAGGAATTCTGGGTGGATGCCCGACCCTGGATGAAGGAGATCGTCACGACGGCCATCGAGAGCGGAGCCGATGCAATCGTCTCTGAAGAGGCCGCTCCTGTCAGGGCTCTCGGGAGGATCAGGGTCATCGCATCGGGGGGTGATCTCGAGCCCGGGAGGGACGTATTCGAGATCACCATATCTGACAAGGAGAGCGAGGAAGAAGCGGCAGGGCTCGCTGAATCGGGCCGCCTGGTGGTGGTCCATGCGACAGACTGGAGCATAATACCGCTTGAAAACCTCGTTGCCAGGTCAGGGAATATCATCGCGGCCGTTGAGAGCACAAAAGAAGCCGAAGTGGCGCTCCACGTGCTCGAGAAGGGCGTGAGGGGAGTACTCCTGAGAACCGGCGATCCGGCCTGTGTACGTGACACGGCACGTCTTGTGAAGAAGACCGGTCACGAGGTCGTACTTGCTCCCTTCACCATCACGGCCATACGCCCTGTCGGCATGGGTGACCGTGTATGCGTTGACAGCTGCACGATGATGGATGAGGGTGAAGGCATGCTGGTCGGAAACACCTCCAGCGCATTCTTCCTTGTCCATGCAGAGACTCTCGAAAACCCGTACGTGGCCCCGAGGCCCTTCAGGGTCAATGCAGGAGGCGTGCATGCCTATATCCTGTCTTCCGGCGGAAAGACTGCCTACCTCTCGGA
>LKUF01000059.1 GCA_001412335.1 Methanolinea sp. SDB | reverse complement strand
GGAGAACCGGTGCAGGGACAGAGCAGGATAATGCAGCAGCTTGCACTTCGTTCGCGGCTCGTGCAGTAATAGAATACACCGGGAAACGGGCGATCGGTGAGAGGGATACTTTTCCTCGTAGATAGTGACCATCGCCGGCATCCCCCCTCTTTACTCATGGATGTACCTGCGCCAGTAGTGCAGTAAGTCCTTTTTTGTATCAATACCGGATTGTGCGGGAAGACTCCGGCCGGATTCCTGTCTGCCGCTCTGCCGAAACGTCCCTCTCCGGGCAGTGGTAACAGTATCGCATGCGTAACCTGCACAAGAGAAGGTCGGGATATGTATCCTGCTTCACCGGTCGTTTCCTTAACCGCAATCCGGAGAGCCTGTTGTGTCGATCTCCATGGATGCACCGGATCGATTGCGATCTTTATTCTCCAGTACAGCAAAACAGGTAGTATCATACAGGATTATCTGCCACGATACATGTGTGCGAGACCCTGTACGCTGACCGGATCGTATCCTGTCTCCTGATATGCGAGATGAAGGATGGAGTTTTCGTGATGAGGCGTGCTGAACCGGAAGCAGCGATCCATCGTGCCGACAGGCGGTGAATTAATATGAGCCTTGTAATCTGTTTTTCCGGGAAGAAGGGAGCGATCATAGCAGGCGACACGCGGGAGATCCTCTTTGGCGGCGACGACGACGCAGTCTCCGCTCTGGAAGAGGAACTCTATTCCGGTGCCATCACCACCGAGGGGGACCTGCAGGAGCGGGCGAGGTCTCTCGGGGTCACGATTGTCATCAGGGATGGCCGGGAGAAGGTCTCCCGTCGTGGAGATATCCTGATCGGCGAGGTCGGCGAGCGGGAACGGGATCGTGTGCGAAAGCGCCGCGTGTATGCAACCGCAGGCTCATATGCCCTTGCCGAGGTGCACAACTCCCGTATCATATCGGCTGAACGGAGAGCGGGCGCCGGGTTCGTTGTGCTTGGTAACGAGATGACCAAGCGAATCGCCAACCAGTGCATCCGGGATTACTGGAAAGCCGGGACACTCGATGACGCCGTGCGGGTCATTGTCATGGCGATGGAGACTGCATCCCGGGTGACGCCGACCGTGAGCAAACAGTACAGCCTCCTGCAAACACGCGGCAGGGGGGATCTCCTGGCTCTCCTCGAAGGGGAGAAGTGACCGGGTCTGATCTCGCAGGAATCACCATAATCCGGTCTCTATCGTGAAATTCGGTATGGTATGGCCCTTCTACCGACCCGTGACCGGGGGGATCTCGTGGCTCTCCTCGAAGAGGAGAAGCGATCGGTTCCGATCTCGCAGGATTCCTGATAAGCTGGTCTCAATCGTGATAGCCCGGTATGGCAGAACCCAGGGTGACGGGTCGATTCTCTGACTGAACGATACCGGCAGGAAACTATACTCTCCATGGCAAATTCCTTTCAAATCCGCACATTTTTTTCATCAGGACGCACAGTTCACTATCATGACGAAGACCGCACTCCTCATAATCGACATGCAGAACGACTTTATCAGGAAGGGAGCCCCTCTCCGGGTGAATGACGGGGAGGGGATAATCGAAAACATCCGATCGGCACTCGATCTCTTCCGTTCCCGGGGGTTGCCGATCTTCCACATCCTCCGAATACAGCGGGCCGACGGGTCGGATGTGGAGATTTCGAGGCGGAAACTCTTCCAAAAGACTCCGTTTGCCGTGGAGGGAACTGTTGGAGCACATGTGATCGATGAACTGGAACCACTTCCTGGTGAGTACATCATCAGGAAGAACCGGATGAGTGCCTTCTTCAATACCGATCTCGATCTCCTTCTCCGGTCGCTTGGCGTGGAACGCCTGGTCATCACCGGGATACAGACGCCAAACTGCATACGGACGACGGTATTCGATGCGTTTGCATACAATTACCAGGTATATTTGGTCGATGATGCCGTCGCAGCCCAGGACGACGGGGTACACCGGGCGAATGTCAGGGACATGGCAAATATCGGGATCAGCATCATACGAACAGCTGATCTTGGGCAGATCGCCGGGGAATAACAGTTCCTGGAATGAGGGTCGTGAGGATCTGTATTAATACAAATATTTATATAATATAGAAGGTACCTTCCTTCCATAGGTGGTGATGGCGTAAGAGATCTTGGATGTCATGGGTGTATCCTGCCCGTGAATTGGGGCGGGGGGATTGTCAGGATGATTGAGCGTTCGATTACGGAGGTGATCATATGCTGAAAATGGAAGAGTGCAGACCAAATACCAGGCAGGGAACCCCGCGTCCAGGGACGAAGAAGACCCGGCGGGGAGAGCATAATGGCCCGAAAAGGTCAAAGGGTGCTCCCGCATCAGAGTTTTGCTACATCATGCGTCACCAGGACGAAGTCAGCCTGTGGAGCGGGAGAGTCCTGGATGATGGGACACATCTGTATAATGAAATGAATCTTTTCGAGTATGGTATCACAGAGGATGATCTTCTTGATGCGATACGCCTCGGTGAGATTGACTATTTCGAATCGATGAATACGGCAGATCCACGATATTATCCGGTTTCACCCCATATTGAGAAGAAATTGAAGATACTGGATCCGTATTGAGTTTTTTGCCCCATCACCTTTTTTTCTGAAACGAATACGAGTTCTTTTTCCTGGGGTCCGTTGCGGTCCAGGAAAGATCATTGAAGGAATCATCCGTCTCCGGCCCATAATTGCGAAAAAGTTCGCAGTTAAAGCAATTTACTTCATCTTTGGAATGCCATCTCCTCCCAAATGAGTTTGGTGATGCCACGATGACAGACAGGTGGATGGTCGCTCTTGTTGTTGCCGGAGCGATCATAATCTCCGCGATTATCGGCTTTTCGGTACTGCAGGGAGAAGGATCTTCTCTCTCACCCGAAGACGAGATCGGGAAATTTGCCGATACAGGCCAGCTGAAGAGCTATCTATCCGAGAACCAGAAGATCTCCCATTCAGGCTATGGTGTGCCGGATGTCGCACGACCGGATACTGGCCTGAAATCCGAAGCCGGCATGCCGGGAGG
>LKUF01000058.1 GCA_001412335.1 Methanolinea sp. SDB | reverse complement strand
TCGAATATCGTGCGGGCCGGTTCGATCTCCGTGAACTCGAAATCCTCCTCGCGGTCGGTGATCGGCGCGGCATACGCCTTGCTCCCCCTGCCGTATATGATCTCTTTCCGGTTGATGTACGGCACCTTTTGCAGCAGCCGTTCGGCCAGGGATTTCAGGCTCTCGCCCTTCTTTTCCGTGTAATCCTCGGCGTAGCTGTCCACCAGCAGCCCCATCAGGTCCCGGCCTTCGACCCGCAGTTTCCGGTTGTCCCTGCCGCAGGTTTCGACGATCCGGTCCGCAATCCCGTTTAATTCCAGGCGATCGTTGACGTACAGCTTGCAGCGCGCCCCTTCCGTGATGCGGATATCCGGATGCATCTCGAAACTGAAAATATCGTCGGCGGTAAACAAATCCGACTCCACGCGGTACGACAGGAAATTGTCGATCCGCCGATCTGCGATATGCAGTTCTACGTTATCCCGCATAGATATTGATCGCGCCTTTCGTAAAATTGGGATTGGGAATGTGGTTGATCGCCAGGATCCGTTCCGCGGCCTGGTAGGACAATCCGTATTTCAGGCACACCAGGTGCAGCGGCATCTCGTGATCGATAGTAACGGCGACGATCCGCTCGCGGCCCTGCTTGATCTCCCGCGCATGGGCCAGCAGCAGATCCGCCATGTCTTTTACGCCCTGGTTCCGGCGGTCTTCGTCCACGGCCGCCTGGATCAGCCCGCGCACCGCGTACAGGGTGTTTTCGATCTCCCGGACGTTCATCACCGATTCGGCGGCCTCCGGGTTCAAATAATTGCCGTCCGCGTCGAAGCTCGTGGTATTTCCCATGCGCTTCTGGGCCAGCCTCCGCTGCGCGTCCTCGCCGAACAGCCGCCCGCACTGATACCCGGCCTCCAGCGCGGCAGTGCAGCGCCATGCGCTCCGCAGATGAGACCCCGCGTCGGTATCGTCGAATATGCTGTTGTCCAGCTCCGTGAAGCCGTCCTCCAGCGACTGGATGAAGCGCTCCGGCGCGTCGGTCATGCCGTCGTATAAAATGCTGTATCGATGGGCGACCCCGGCGACGGCTCCGATCACCCGGCCGGGCAGGTTGGCCGCAAAATCAATGGTGGATATCAGGGCGTTGGCCGGAGTGGCCACCTCCGAAAGGGTCGCCTGCACGGCGCG
>LKUF01000057.1 GCA_001412335.1 Methanolinea sp. SDB | reverse complement strand
ACCAGTCTTTTGTTGAAAAAATTTTTGGGTTTCCGGGAGATCATTCAGTCGAATAGCTGACATCCATCGCGAGGTTAACCCATCCGTTCACCGAGATCTCCTGTTCATGCTGCATTGCTGTTGTCTGGTCGGTTCCTTCTTCACCGCCACCCTCAGCGATATTTGCACTCACGTGTGCGCTCGCCGTTCCATGTGCATCCTCGTTTCCGGTCTGGTCGGTGCCATGGAGATCGACCGAGTAGGTCAATTCAACAGGCTCATCCGTCGATGCTGCAACAGTCCGCCCGGAGCTCGTCGTGGTAACCGAACCTTCCGTGAGGTCCATCTCGCTGCCTGCAATCACCTGTGTACAGCTGGCTGGAAGGACTCCATCAGTCGTCTCTGCACCCCAGGCACAGCATCCGAGATCAGTCTGGTTTGAAGGAGCTCCGACCGTGTCCACCATCACTTCCTCGCTGGAGTACATCCTTCCACCGTCTCCCTCGTTGGAATAATCGATGATACGTGTGGTCTCCAGGTTGTTCTGCGGGGTTACCTGGTTCCCGGTATCCACCCGGATCGTCTGGTCATACGAGATGTTGCCATCGGTTGCCATGGTCTCCTCGAAATATCCGACTGTGTTCACACCCTCACCACTCGGGTTGAGGGGGGGGTTGTCATTGAGGTTTTCGTTGCCCTGCTGGAACACCATGTCTGTATGGCTTCTCAGATCCCCAGTAGCTGAAGCAGATATGGAGACTACCAGCATTGAAGTCTCATTGCTTGCGGGAATCGTGCGTGATGCGGCAACACTCCCGACAGATGCGATCATCAGAATTACGATGATAGCAAAAACTAGAGTAAGTTCTCTTTTTATCATTTCGCCACCTTGATTATTCAACAATTTTTTACCTGTTCATACTATAAATAACTTCACTTCCCAGATGAATCTGGGATTCTCGCGATTGGGAGAAAAACGATAAATCAGGCCGATTTGGATAAAAAATAGAGAGAATAAAGAGATTAGAGCATTCCGGAATTGAAATTCGCGTCAAAGCCGAAATAGTTTATCGTTCCGTGTACCCTGACGGATTGCTCAAACCTGAACTCCTCATTTTCGGACTGGTGGTGCATATTGCTGAAAGCAGATGCGGTCCCGATAGATCCCGTTGCGGTGCTCGATGTTGGTTTTGCACCCGAGATAGACTGCAGATATGCGGAAAGCCCTTGAGATCCCTCCATTCCTGATACCATCGATTTCAGGGAGTCTGTCACGATGGGTGAGTTGTCCGAGCCATGTACCGAGATGGAGAATGCGGATACTGTTCCACACGCCATCGTCAGGAGGGCTATTGCAATCACGGAAAAAATTATGATCTTTCTTGATACCATATTCATCTTTCCTCCTTTTCCAACCTAGTACTCAACACCAGAAATTTAAATACTTTCTCTCCGCTCACTCATCCCACAGATGCTGGTAACCCTTTATATCTGCCTTTTTTCCGTCTACAAGGACGTTGCAGCCTTCGATCACCGATCCAATAACCTGGATATCAAGATCTTCCGGCAGCACGATGTCGGGCGGGCAGGTACAGATGAGGCCGAAATCCCCTCCACCACAGAGTGAAAATTCCCTGGCCTTCTCTTTCGGAATATCTGCCAGCACGGGTAGAGCCCCGCTATCCACCACGTAGCCGCAGCCCGGGTTCGCCTCCATCATATCATACAGCGAGATGACCAGGCCGTCACTGTTGTCCATCATGGATGTGACACCCGCCTGTGCGAGGAGCATCCCCTCCCGGACCATGGGCACTGGTTCGAAAAGGTACCTGTCGTACTGATGAAACCCTGCAAGCGCCGCCTCTGCCCTCCCCGGCACCCCGGTGACGCAGAGAAGGTCTCCCTGCCCTGCCCCCGCCCTCCTGACAGGGCGATCGGTAAACCCGATTCCCGAACTCACCATCGTCAGCTCACCGTGTGCATCAAGGTCACCCCCTGCAAGGACTGCCCCGTACCTGTCGCAGCATTCGCGTGCACCCTGGAGAATTTCCTTCAGCCTGCTTCCCCTGTCCAGCCCGACTGCCAGCATCACGAAGCTGGGGCTCGCCCCCATCGCGGCGATATCGGAGAGTGTGACCGCGATGCTCATCCAGCCCCGCTGCCAATCGGTCATTCCGGCAGGGAAATCCGCTGTCTCGTGGAGCATGTCGGTTGTAGCGACCATGCTTATTTTTCCGAATTGAAAGACCGCACAGTCATCGAGACAGTGTTCCTGCCCGATGACGTCCATCACGACCCTCCGAAGCTCCCGTTCATCCAACTTTCCTCATCTCCTTACCGCGTTCTGTCCGGTACTCTTTGAAGATATGTTCGACCATGCGTGCTTTCTTCTCGCGGTCGTACTCCCTCTGTCCGTCTTCCCACTTCTCAAAGGCATCTTCAAGCAGATCCCGTGCGATATAGGCGAGCTTGCCCCTGGTTTCCACCTTATCTGGACGTAACAAGAGAAGCGGCAGCCCCAGATCCCTGGTCGCCTCAACAAGGGCTGGATCCGGCTCATTCTCCGGCAGGCATCCTACAACAACAGCCCTTACCCCGGTCTCTCCAAGCTCCTTTACCACGCTTCGGCCCCACCCGTCGATCCGGTGGACATACAGGAGGTCATCCTTCTTTATGCCCATATCCTCCTGGAGGGTCTTTACTCCCTCGCGGGTGAGCATGGGAAGGACCTTTGCAGGGATTGCGGCGGCGTCGGGTGGCGCCTCCTCGAACGTTCTCATCCTGTCAAGCGTCTTTTTCAGGTTTTTCGATCTCCGCTCTTCTTTCCGGAGGTTCTTCTTAAGATTCTGGATGATTACGTCACGCTTTGCAAT
>LKUF01000056.1 GCA_001412335.1 Methanolinea sp. SDB | reverse complement strand
TGGCCGAACTTCCCTTCCACGGGGATGCGATCCAGTTCGTCCTGACGGATCTGTTGTCGTGCCGCTTTCAGGGCCTCCCGATTCTCCGGCGTGACCTTCCGGGGACGACCCAGGGGCGGTCCGGATAACCCTATGCCGTGTGTTCGGCAGTACCGCAGGTTGTCGCGGGTTCGGTACACCTTATCCGCATGTACCGATGCGGGGTACACACCGAAGCGTTTCTTATATCTCTCAATGTTATCAATAAGTTCTGTGCCTTCATTGAAGTTGTCCCAACTGATCCGCTCGGTGAAGGTAAACCCGTGAACTAGGCTGATGGATACCTTGGCGCCGAATTCGGTGTCGGCAACCACCTTGCCTCGTTTGATGGGACGTATGTGGGGCTGGGAGATGCTGACAATACGGTCATCGATGCGATGGACCCGCCGTTCGTACATGGTCTTCTGCTGACGGTAGAGTTCGGTGATGACCAGCAGATCCCGATACAGTCGGGGGGGAAGAACAGACAGGGAGACTTGTTCGGACAGGGTGTCGATATGTCCCAGGTCCCGACGGAGAAACCGCAGTTGTTGACCGATCGCTTTCCGTATCTTCCTGCGACCGGGCCGCTTCTTCCGGGCCACGGCCAGGTAGCGTTTACGGGCCTTCTTCCGGTAGGTCCGTGGCTTGACGGCATCGTCTCGGCGGGCGGCATGGAGGATGTCGATAATCTTTTCCGCTTTCTCTCTCGCACTGTTGAGCAGGTTCAGGTCGGTGGGATAGGCGACGTCTGCCGGGGTGCAGGTGGCATCCACGATCAGCTTGCCTTGGTTTGGCGTTGCTTCCGGTTGTGTCGGTTCGCTCTGCTGTCGGGAATCGGTTGCGTTTCGTTCCGGTTCGCCGGTGGCTGGGGGCGGATCGGGGTTTCGGGGAACATCGGTTTTCTTGAGCTTTTCTCGAACGGGGGCGACGGCAACGGCGTCGTTGATCCGGTCGATCGCTTCGATGGGAAAGCGCTTGCGAAAATAGACCATCTGGGATGAATCGAAGGGGGCGTTGTTCTGAAACCCTTTCAACCCGATGAAGTACTGCAGATAGGGGTTCTCCGTGATCTGAGCCACCGTCTCTTCATCGCTCAATCCCAGTCGCTCCTTGATCAGCAATGATCCGAAGGCCATGCGGGCCGAATGGGCCGGAGCGCCGAAGTCGTTGCGCAGTTTCAAAACGTACAACTCTTCCACCAGGTCCCAGGGTATCTGCCCGGATAATCGTACCCACCGGTTGTCTTGTCGGAGATGACCGCCGAAGGGCAGAAAGAATTCATCGAATGAAAGTTGTTGCTCGTTGTGTCGGTACATTGTGCCATCCCACGTGCATGGTTTTTGGTCCCTGTTGGTCATTTTCCGGGCACCAATTGCCCCATAATATACACGTAACTTACTACTTTATCAATGTATTTTACTTTTTCAGTAAGCCCTA
>LKUF01000055.1 GCA_001412335.1 Methanolinea sp. SDB | reverse complement strand
AAATAACCTGCGAGGAAAAAATAGGCTCTTTTCTACCTGGTCTGGGCAGGATTGATGAACCGGATAGATCTTGTGGGGGTATTCGCCCCCATGTGCGATGCACCCCGCCGCCCGAAAAAATACCGCGAGGCTGATTCACCGTCATACTTGAGCAATTGGGTATGAGTTATGTGATGAAGCATCCATATTCATCTGAATTCGGGATTCATCCTATCTCTTCCGGTACGAGTATCTCTTGTGTGCCTTTTTTCATCGTCATGATCTTCTCGATTTTCACGAGCTGCTCCTCCTCCTCGATCAGGGAAAAGACGGTGAAGGATCTGCTGACATGGAGGCGATAGACAGCAGGAGGATGGGGATAATCGAGTTTTTCTTTATTTCCTCCCGGAAACGGATCATGTATCAGTTCATGTATTTTGTCAACGATGATTCGTCTGGATTTTCTGGGGATCTTTTTAAGAAATTCCCGGGCTCTCTTCTCGATGACGATGGTAAACACGACAGCTCCCCGGTGTTAATCATCCTGCATGATGTCTTCGGGGTCAAAGGCCACAAACTCGCCGTTTGTGTCGATCTCTGTGATCATCTTCCAGTCACGATAATCCCGTTCGCGCTGTATCATCACGGCGATCAGTTCATCAAAGCTCTGTCCTGCCTCTTTCAGGTCGTGAAGACTTCTCCAGGTGGGTTCTTTCACAGGGATCCGTTTAATCCGGGATTCACTCGTGCAGGAAGACATGCACATATCTGGATCAGCATGGTATGTATTGGTGTGGTATATGCTCCACAATGTGCATTAGTGCCATTTTCTTTCCAGTACCGAAAAGGATCAGGGCAAACCCCTGATATGAGCGGCTGGATAGTGTACTGCAAGAGGCGTTTTGGGGTGAACGAGGTCCCGTCATCGTCGGATTTCCGGTTGTTCTCAAAGCCCACCTTGAAAAAATGTCAGGTCTGCCGGCGAAGCAGTGCTCTGCCCCTATCCACAGGTTTAGGCTTGCGTATATTTTCGGATCCTTTGTCACCCGGGACTCGTTCCGGGATATCGACATAGCGGTTCTTTTTTCAGGAAAGCAGGATTCTTGTGCTCTCTTTGACCTGCAGATGTCGAAGACCAATCTCTCTCCCCGCGTTCCCTGCGATGTGAGAGCCTTGAACCATGCGCCGGTAGAGTTCTGTTTCGAGGTAACCAGGACCGGAACAGTCCTCTTCTGCAGGAGCACTGATCAGAAGGCCAGCTATGAAGCGGACATTATCCGCGAGGTATCTCGACCTGGAATACCTGCTTAACCGGGCGTATCTTTTTGGGGTGACCGCATGAGCCGCCTGGTGGCAAAGGATGTATCCCGGCTCGCTGGAATTTTTATCGCAGGAATTTTATCGTTTTCATATTCCATCCCAATTATTTATAAACAATAATTGTAAACAATTTATTATGCCAACATTGGTATACAGCATCCGGATCGACGATACCATAAAAAAGATGATGGAGGAGATGGACGACGAACCCTGGCAGGAAGAGATCCGGCGCCTGGTAGAAGACACGGTGAGGGAAAAGCACAAGCGAAAACTCCTTGAACGAGCCCGAAAAAGGGCAAAAACCGGAAAAAAAGGTGTCCCTGCAGCAGGGTTGATACGGGAGGACCGGGATGCGTGAGGCGGCGGTGCTCGATTCGAGCGTTATTGCGGCCATTTTCCTCCCTGAAGAGATCACGGAGAAGGCGATCGATATCACGCTGGAT
>LKUF01000054.1 GCA_001412335.1 Methanolinea sp. SDB | reverse complement strand
GGCACGGGTGGTGGAGACACTGGTGATACGAAGACGGTTTACGCTCAGGGAGACTATCGCAACCATAATTGCAGACAGCGAGACGCATATCGAGGCTGCCAGAAAGGGGATTATGGAGGCGAGGCGGCAGGTCGAAGCATACATCGTAGAGGACCCCTTCTTTGCAATCACCCTTGAACCCTGTGATATCGTGACCACGAACCTGACAGTCCGGCGGATGGCTGATGCCGCCTCGGTTGCGGGTGTGGGGCCCATGGCCGCTGTCGCGGGTGCAATCGCCTGGGCGGGCGTGGAAGGGATGGTAAGGTCAGGGGCTACATTCGGCCTCATCGACAACGGTGGAGATATCGCGTGCATCACCGACAGGGAGATTCGGGTCGGTATCTATGCGGGACAGTCGGAGATCTCCGGCCGGTTCGCATTCGTCATCCCGCCAACAGATGGAATCACCGGCATATGCACCTCCTCTGCCACCGTGGGACATTCTTTTTCGTCAGGGACTGCAGATTCAGTGACTGTCTTTTCAAAAAATCCTGCGGTCGCCGACGCATGGGCTACATCCATCTGCAACCAGATCACAAAAGAAGATCCCGGACTGCTGGAAAGGCTCGATCTTGCATCGGTCAGCGGTGTCTTCGTGATAATCGGGGCGAGATCAATTTCCTATGGTGATCTCCCGGGACTTGTCCCTGCACACGTTGATGAAGACCTCATCACCGGCGGAATCCTGTAATCTCTTCTCCCTTCTAGAGGTTCTCGCGAATGTATTGGATCGCTCTTTTGTATGCATCTATCCCGCTGTAGCGGACAAGGACTTCTTCTCCTTCTTCAGTGACCAGTATGTGCGGACGGTGGCCCTCTACCAGGAACACTACCCTGATGCCTTCAAACTCGTCAAGAAGAACTCCGCGTGCCAGGGCTGAGGCCGGCTGGAGCATGAGGCGTTCTTTTTCAAGATCGCCGGGCAACACACGAAAAAAATAGTAAAAAACCTGGTACGCATTCAGGAGATCGGAGATGAGAAGGTCTGTCCGGATATCTGCATCCAGGCTGTCGAGCGCCCGTGCAAGAAGCGCTTCATCATCCTCGCATTCCAAAAAGAGATCATCGGCAATCTCCCCTAATACTGCATAGGGAATTGTTCCGTTTCCCTCATCCATGTATATCCCTGGGTCTTTCAGAATCAATATAACCATAGGCCCATATCGCGTGGCAAAAACTTTTATTCACGACGCGGCGGAATGTGTACGGGTGAAAGAGCAAGATCTGGACTGGAAGCTGTACCACATCCTGGCAGCCGATCCATCGAAGGGCGAAGAGGAGCTTGCAGCAATCGCCTGCGTCTCTCCCGATCAGATCAGGTCTTCTATGGACAGACTGGTCCTGGCAAGCCTCGTGGAGAGATCTGATGCGGGCTACAGGGTGCTCTCGATACAGGAGATGCTGCTGCGCTGCCAGGCCAGGCATGATAAATCCTGCCCTTTTTTCCTGGAGAACGGCGTTCTGAAGATGAAGTCTATGCCGGATACCAGCGATGAATGATATCGTTGTACTCAGGATTGGCCACAGGCCCGAACGTGATCAGCGCGTGACAACGCATGTAGGCCTGACTTCGCGGGCTCTCGGTGCGCGGGGCATGTTCCTGTCAGGGAACGACAGCGGGGTGGTCAGGAGCATCCGGGATGTTGTCGAACGGTGGGGGGGCGAATTCTTCGTACGGGACGGTGTGAGCTGGAGGCAGTGCATACGGGAATGGAAGGAGACGGGCGGATGTGTTGTACATCTCACCATGTACGGGGAATCTCTTGCAGATCACGAGGATGAACTCCGGAAGATGGAGAGGATCATGGTCATTGTGGGAGCGGAGAAGGTACCGGGCGAGATCTACGGACTTGCCAACTACAATATCTCGGTTACGTCACAGCCCCACTCGGAAATTTCCAGTCTCGCGGTCTTCCTTGACCGGTTATTCCAGGGAGATGAACTGAAACGGGAGTTTCCGGGAGGTCACATGAAGATAATTCCATCCCAAAACAAAAAGACCACGGAAGAGATATGAGGATGCGGGTGCTTGTTGCAGGGTTTTCCACCCGCCACGTCGCCAGGTCGGCATCGAATGCCGGTCATGTTGTCTATGCCGTCGATCACTTCTGTGACCAGGATCTCTCCTGGTATACCCGGGACGCGATACGCTTCGGGGAGCTCGCCGAGATCTTACCTGCGGTAGAGGAGATGTGCAGGCGCCATACGATCGATCTCGCCATTGTCACCTCGGGTGCCGAGTCGCTTGGCGCCGATGTGGAGGTCTGCGGAACTTCTGCTGAAAAAGCCTCGGAATTTCTGGATAAACTCAAGATACAGCATTTCTTCGAGAACCTGGACGTCCCGACACCCCGTCTTATCCAGGACGGGACGTACCCGGCAATGGTTAAACCGAGGACCGGCGCGGGCGGATGGCGAAACCAGGTGGTCTATTCCCAAAAAGACCTGGAGCTATGGAACGAGACCTTCGAACACCCCCCCTGTATCATCCAGGAACTTGTCGGGGGTGTGCCTTCATCAGTCTGCTGCCTGGCTGACGGAACACGTGCAATGGCGGTGGCAGTAAACGAACAGATTCTCCGGGGTGGAGACGAGGCATACGCTTTCGGCTTCGCAGGATCGATCACCCCCTATATCACCGGGCAGACAGGGACCATGATACGTTATGCCGAAAAGATTGCCGCGGAGAGCGGATGCAGGGGAACGATCGGTATAGACTTCATGGCCGGGGACGAGGTCCGGGCAATCGAGATAAATCCCCGTTTCCAGGCCACGCTCGATACGGTGGAGATGTCCACGGGATGGAACCTCTTCTCCCGGCACGTTGATGCCTGCAGGGGGAAACTGCCCGGTGCGAGGCCTCCCACGGTACAGTACGCGGTCCGCTCGATCCTGTTTGCGGAGAAGGATCTGGTGATCGGGAAGGATTTGAGATGCCTCCACCCTGCCGTTGCAGATATCCCCTGGCCGAAGACCCCCTTCGAGGCAGGCCATGCCATCATCAGCGTATATGGGTGGGGGAGGAGCAGGAGCGAGGCGCTTGCAATGCTGGATAAGCATAATAGACTGGTCCGACAATACATAGGGTGAGGATCCAATGGACGATGTTCTGACAAATCCGGCAATTCGGGCTTACCTGTTCCGGCTTATCGGGGAAGACGGGATATCCCTTCTCGAAAAATTTCCACGGGAGGGGGAGTACAGCGACGAAGAGCTCGCTGCACAGACAGGAATAAACCTCAACTCGGTCAGGCACACGCTCTATACCCTGTACGAGAAGAGGCTGGCCGAATACCGGAGAATAAAGAATAACGAGACGGGCTGGCTCACCTACCTGTGGCACCTGCGCATTGAGGAGATATATGACATCATCTCGGAGGAGATGGAGGGGATTCTTGAAAAACTCGAGGCACGGGAGCGGTTCGAGGAAGAGAACGATTTTTACATCTGCAAGACCTGCGGGATACTCTCAACCTTCAACCAGGCCGTCGACGACAACTTCGAGTGTCCCTCCTGCGGCCTGCAAATGGGACATTTTGACAATGAAATTCTCTTGCGGGCGCTGAAAAAGCGCATCAGGGCAATGAAAGAGACGCTCGGTCATGCCTGATCCCCGTGATTCCTTATACGAGGCCCTTCTTTTTTCCGCCGGGTGCAGTCCGGCAGTAATCAGGCATTGCATGGCCGTTACGAGTCTGGCAGATGAATATGCACAGAGAACAGGTATTGCAGATCTCTCTCTTGTGCATGAAGGCGCAATGCTCCATGACATCGGGAGGGGTAAGACCCATTCGATACGGCATGCACAGGACGGTGCGCAGATATGCAGGGATCTTGGACGAGCGGATGAGGTTGCACTCGTTGTAGAACGCCACATCGGGGCAGGGATGACAGCCGATGAGTGCAGTCTCGCCGGCCTCCTGCCCATCGACTGTATTCCCGAATCCCTCGAGGAGAAGATCGTCGCCAATGCCGACAATCTCGTCCGGGGAACTACGCCGGTATCGATCTATAGCAGGCTCAAAAGCTCGTATTTCCTGTCCAGGAAGGTGCGAAGACGAATCTTTCGCCTGTGGATCGAGATGGAACAGTACCCCTGACGGCCGGCCGTCACAGGATGAGCTGCTTTACCTGGGGCATCTTCCGTATTCCATCGATGACCGCCGGCGGGAACTCCTCGCCGGTGATTATGACAAGCCGCGGTTCGGCCGAGAGGTGAGGATCAGTGACAAATATCTGCCGTATGTTCATGTCGTTTTCCACGATCACCTTCACCGCCTCACCGACTATCCCCTTCTCCCTGGCGTTCCTCGGGATGATGGTCATGACCGAAAGGCCGAGAGGATCGGCAACCCGGCTCAGGTCGGGAGTCGCCCGCATGTTCATGAAGATCTCCCGGTGGACAGGCAGATTTAGTATATGCCGTGCAGTGGCGTCAACAACCCGCCTGTCCGTGCCGATTGCGTGTGCAATGTGCGTCGCAGGGATCTCGATGTCGTTGCACACTATCCTCCCCTGGCTGTTAATCCCAAACCCGTTCTCCAGCAGAAATTTCACCACGCGGCTCTGCGAAGGGGAATCAGCGAACTCGCGGATGATATCGGACCACATGTGATGGTATTTGTCAGGACAGCAGATATAATATACATCTTGCAGTCCGCCCATGCTGCCATAAGGGGATACAGAGACCTCGATCCAAATTCAGATGGATACATTATTTTATCTAAACAACGTCTGTAATATGGTACGTGCGAGGGTTGCCGAGACAGGTCAAAGGCGCAGGCTTGAGGGGCCTGTCACGCAGGTGTTCGTGGGTTCAAATCCCTCCCCTCGCATCTTTTCCGAAAAATCAGCATGTTTTCCTTTTCATTGATTTTTCCCGCCAGATTACGGAAATTTATCTTCCAAAAGAGACTGGTGGACAATCTTTCTGCCTGTGGTCTCCAGCAATATGATTCCGTGTACAGATCTATTATCATAGGCATTTCAAAAGGATCGAGGATTTTTTGGTTTAATCGGCTCTTATTTCACGTATTTGTACCGGATTCTAAATCCTGTTCCAATCCCGTGCCCAAAATCCCCCTTTCCGCGGGCAATAATTTTAATAATGTGTAAATTAACATAAGGCTGGTCATATTATGGCATCAGGAAAATTCGAGGTTTATACCGACAAAGCAGGCAAGTATCGCTTCAGATTGAAGGCATCGAACGGCCAGGTCATTGCAGTTGGCGAAGCATACAACTCGAAGTCAGCCTGCCTGAACGGAATTGAAAGCATAAAGAAGAATGCTCCAGACGCTCCTGTAGAAGAAGTGAGTGGAGAGTAATCTTTTTTT
>LKUF01000053.1 GCA_001412335.1 Methanolinea sp. SDB | reverse complement strand
CACCTGCTCTCCTCCCGAAACCGCAGAAACCACAGAGGTTCTTACAGATGTTGGTGACGTGGATGTTCTGGTTTCGAACATAGGTGACGGTATCACCCGCCCGAACCTCGCGAATCTCGTCCGCTGCCGAACATATGTCAAAGACGCCCCGATCTTTTACCGACATGAGCGATAGGGCCTCGCCCTCGGTGAGCCGGTGGCCCGTGAGGACGTCCCTGAGCAGTTGTTTCCGATCCATGTGCGACTATTTCTTCTTCTTCTGTTTCTTTCCGGGTTTATTGCCGGCGCTCTTCTTCCGGTCGATGTAGTATTCATAGAGAAACATCGCCGCGATCAGGATGATTGCCACAGGGACGATGTGCAGGGGGAGATAGCCAAGAAGCGGTATCGCAAAAAGGGCTTTTCCGACGAGCCATTCATCCCTGACAGGTTCCAGCGGGCCGAGTCCCCGGTATCCGCTCTCCCAGCCGGTCTGGTCTATCACGGCATTGTTGTCGCCCTTGGTGATATAACCCGCATGAGGGGCGGTATACGAATAATTCAGGTTCCCGGTTGTGACCTGGAAAGTCTGCCCTTCTTCTGCCCAGACCATCGCCCTGTGGATGATGGGGTGCACGCTGGTGGCCCCGTTTGGTTTATAGATGATGACGTCCCCATAATCCTCGAATTTCATATATCCGGTCTCCTGACCCTCCTTCCAGGTCTGGAGATCCCCATACCTGTCGGCACTTACCACAAAGACGAGGTCCCCGACATTCATGTGGGGAACCATGCTCTCAGATTCGATGGTCACGACAGCGGGCCATGTTCCAGATATAAGGAAAAGGCCGAGTGCTATCGCTCCGACCACGATGGCTACGACAGCAAGTTCCCGGGCCCAGGAGACCCATTTGTTCTCGCTTGTGCGGAACTTCTCAAGCAGTGAAGGACCCTTTTTTTCCGCGCCTGATACCGACATTTTATAACTTTGTATATTGAACTGCACGATTTATAAGGGATTCCTCTGGGAGATTGATGTCGGGGCCAGGGGTGCGGGTGTGTGCAGATAAAATTCTTTTATCCAGTCTCGTGATAATGTATGATCAATGCTCGATGCGCAGACAATAGTGCAGCGATTCCTTGACACCAAGATGCATGTCCACCCTGACGTGGTCAGGTACCTTTCGGAAAAAGACGATCCAGGGCTCATCGATCGCATCATCTCCAGCCTTCCCGGTGATACGGTGGTGGTTTCGGTTCGCCACATCCCTGGTGTCACACCGGACAGGGACGGGAGCAGGTTTTTGTCGGACAGTCCGTGCGAGGTTATACGGGGCGTTGCCGGAAGTTCCGGGAGCATCTCGAGCATCCAGGACTATGCCCAGTATTTCCGTGACCGGTACAACAGACTGGGCGCCCTGGTTCGGAACCGTTGTGACCCTATCCCGATCGAGGGACTGCATAAATCCGGCAGGTACAGGCAGGAGACCTGTTCCGTACTCGGCATCGTGATGGATGTCCGGACCACCACAAACGGCCACCGCATGGCCGAACTCGAAGATACGACAGGAAATATCTCTGTCCTTTTCAACAAGGAACGGCCGGGATTCGAGGAAGCCGAGACACTTATATCTGACGAAGTGATTGGCGTCCGGGGCACCCTGTCCGGTGACGGGAGGATCTTCTTTGCTGATCAGATCTTCCGGCCCGACGTCCCGATCAACCATGCACCCTATCGTTCCAAAGATCCGGGAAAGGCAATCCTCATCTCTGATACGCATGTGGGAAGCGATACCTTCCAGGAAGAGGCCTGGAAACGATTTTCAGACTGGCTCGATGATTCGGATGCATCGTACCTGCTCATCGCAGGGGATCTCGTCGATGGTATCGGCGTCTATCCCGGCCAGGAACATGAACTCACCATACGAAACATCTACGAACAGTACGATGTCTTTGCTGACATGATGAGAGACCTCCCCTCGCACTTACAGATCGTTATCTCACCGGGGAATCACGATGTGGTCAGGAATGCCGAGCCGCAGCCTGTCATTCCACCCGAATTCTCGGAAAGATTCCCGAAAAACTGCATACTCGTCGAAAACCCGGCAATTGTAAATCTCCAGGGCGTCCGTATACAGATGTACCATGGGCGCTCCATCGATGACATGATCAGCATGATCCCGGGTGCATCATACGAAAACTCCGCACCGATGATGATCGGTATGCTTCAGCGGCGCCATCTTGCACCGATTTACGGGAAACGGACACCCATCGCCGCTGGCCGCGAGGATAATCTCATAATAGACCCGATTCCCGAGGTACTGCATACCGGGCATATCCATATCATGGGAATCGCTGAATACCGGGGTATTCTGTGCGTAAATTCCGGAACCTGGCAGTCACAGACGTCCTTCCAGAAACAGATGAATATACACCCAACACCTGGAATGGCCATATCCCTCGATCTCCAGAGCCTCGTTCCCGAGGTTTTGGACTTCAATTAGAATACACCTGTTTTTTATGCCCCGGGCATAAAATGATCTTGGATAAACATCAGGGGGTTTCCCAGAATGAAGCTCCCGGGAGTATTTTACACATGGATCTCTTTGTTATTGTTCCAATCTGTGCCCTGGTTGGACTGCTTTTTGCAGGCATCTCTTACATGAAAATGAAAAGAGAGGGCACGGGGACCGAAGTAATGCAGAAGATCGCCTTGGCGATCCATCTCGGTGCGATGGTCTACCTGAAACGGCAATACATGTATATTGCGGTTTTTGTCGTTGCGCTTGCCATTGTGCTCACAGCCGTCATCAATCCGCTTACCGCAGGCTGTTTCCTTGTCGGTGCGATTCTTTCGGCAACAGCCGGATTCATCGGCATGAATTCTGCCACCCGCGCAAATGTCAGGACCACGAATGCTGCCCGCCAGGGCATGGCGGCTGCATTCAAGGTCTCATTCTCCAGCGGGATGGTTATGGGCCTGTCTGTTGTCGGGCTTGGTCTTTTCGGACTCTCGGTGCTCCTCTACGTGGTAAGCACCTTCAGTACACTGGATCTTGCTGCCAGTGTGAATGTCATCTCCGGGTTCTCACTCGGCGCCAGCTCTATTGCTCTTTTTGCACGTGTCGGCGGAGGTATCTTTACCAAGGCGGCCGATGTGGGTGCCGACCTCGTGGGCAAAGTTGAGGCGGGCATTCCTGAAGATGACCCCCGCAACCCTGCGGTCATTGCTGACAATGTGGGAGACAACGTCGGCGACATCGCCGGCATGGGAGCAGACCTGTACGAGTCATATGTCGGTGCGATGGTTGCAACAATGCTCATCGGGGTGAGCGCCGCTGCAGCAGCGCAGTTCACCGGTGTATCCATCATCAACCTGGTTCTCCTGCCCCTCTTCATCGCTGCAGCAGGTATCATCGCATCAATCCTTGGGTCGTTTTTGGTACGGACCAACAAAAACGAGAGCGGGGCGATACACAAGGCCTTCAACATCGGGACCTTTGCAAGCCTCATAATCACCGTTTTTGCCGCGTACTACCTGGTGAACATGTTGCTTGGGCCCCAGTTCATCGGAGTCTTTGTAGCGACCATCGGTGGTCTGGTGGCAGGATTCCTTATCGGGCTGATCACCGAGCACTATACATCATACGAACGGAGCCCGACACTGGCAATCGTGAAATCCTGTGAAACAGGTGCGGCAACCGATATTATCGCCGGACTGGCCAAGGGTATGGAGAGCACTTTCATCCCGGTCCTGATCATTGCCGCAGCCATCCTTCTCGCAGCCAACCAGGCAGGACTCTATGGCATAGCCATTGCAGGAGTCGGGATGCTTGCAACCCTCGGCATCACTCTTTCCGTGGACGCGTATGGCCCGGTGGCTGACAACGCCGGAGGAATTGCCGAGATGTCGCACCAGGAACCCGGTGTCCGCCAGATCACCGATACTCTCGATTCGGTTGGCAACACCACGGCAGCAATCGGGAAAGGTTTTGCAATCGGCGGTGCCGCCCTGACGGCGCTCGGTCTCTTCGCGGCATATTCCCAGAACGTGCAGCTCGATATCGTGAATATGCTTGACCCCACGGTCTTTGTGGGTATCCTCATCGGTGCCATGCTCCCGTTCCTCTTCTCCAGTTTCGCAATGACAGCAGTCGGCAAGGCAGCAGGATTCATCGTCGATGAAGTCCGCCGCCAGTTCAAAGAGATCCCTGGCCTGATGGAAGGCAAGGCCGAGCCCGACTATGAGGCCTGTATCACAATATCGACAAACGCAGCAATCCGCCAGATGATCCTGCCCGGTATCCTGGCGATAGGGTCGCCGCTGATCATCGGGATCCTGCTTGGCAAAGCCGCGCTTGCCGGTCTGCTTGCCGGTTCTATCTCGAGCGGTTTCGTGCTTGCAATTATGATGGCCAATTCAGGTGGAGCATGGGACAATGCCAAGAAATATATCGAGCAGGGCCATGCCGGCGGAAAGGGATCACCAGCGCACAAGGCGGCAGTCACGGGAGACACAGTGGGAGATCCATTCAAGGACACGGCCGGGCCGGCATTGAACATCCTCCTCAAACTGATGTCGATCGTCGCAGTGGTCTTTGCGCCACTCTTCCTGATCTAATTTTCATATGAAAATGGCTACGCCATTTTCTTTTTGTTTTTCTGGTGTATCGATCAGAGTTGTGTGATTTATTTTGCAGGATTTTCCGCCCGGTGCCTCACGCATCTAAAAAGATCCTGTTATTTGGGAAAAAAGAGATTCTGGTTATTTTTCAAGATTCTGAATGAATTTCTGGTGCATACGGAGATCATCTCCAAGCTCGGGATGAAATGAAAGTGCCATGTGCCTGCCCTGGGCTACAGCGACAATTCCCGAATCGATCCGCGCGAGCACTTCGACGCCTGGTCCCGCCCTTGTGACCACGGGTGCCCGTATGAATATCGCGTGAAACGGTCCTGCTAGATCTGCCATCTCGAGATCTGCCTCGAATGACTCCCTCTGCCTCCCAAAGGCGTTCCTCTTCACGTCGATATCGATCAGTGCAAGAGGTTTTATTCGCGGGTCGTCCACGCATGACGCCATGAGGACCATGCCTGCACAGGTGGCGAATATGCCGCCGCCAAAGGAGATGAGAGGATCATGCATCCCGTTCTTCTGAATAAGACGGGATATTGTGGTGGATTCGCCGCCAGGAATGGCCAAACCGTCGAGATGGGATAATTGCGCCGCCTTCCGGACAGCGATTACCTCCGACCCCTTTTCCCTGCCGGTAGCTCTCAATGCACGGGAAAAAGCCGATATGTGTTCGCTTACATCCCCCTGAAGCGCAAGTACTCCTATTTTAACGCCCACGATACTGGAGCACCTCATCTTCCCTGAGAGTGTGAACATCCAGGCCTTTCATAGCCTCGCCAAGTCCCTTGCTGACACTGGCAATCACGGAAGGTTCATCAAAGTGGTTCACCGCCTCGACGATTGCCCGTGCCATCCTCTCAGGTTCTGCAGAGAGGAATATTCCCGATCCGACAAATACCCCATCAGCTCCAAGCTGCATCATGAGAGCCGCATCGCTCGGTGTTGCGATTCCTCCCGCCGAGAAGTTGACCACGGGGAGCCTTCCCATCCGTACCGTCTCGAGCAGGAGGTCCGGGGGAGCCTCGAGATCCCGGGACCTGTCGATGATCTCCTGGTCGTTCCTTCCCTGCAGGCTTCGTATCTCGCCCATGATGTTTCTCATGTGTCGGACGGCCTCAACGACGTTTCCTGTTCCTGCCTCGCCCTTTGTGCGAACCATTGCCGCTCCCTCGTGTATGCGGCGGAGCGCCTCACCCAGGTCACGGGCCCCGCAGACAAATGGAACCGTGAACTGTTTCTTGTCGATGTGAAACTGTTCATCGGCAGGAGTGAGGACCTCACTCTCGTCGATCATATCTACACCGAGCGACTCGAGTACCTGGGCTTCCACCAAATGTCCGATCCTCACCTTGCCCATGACAGGAATGGATACCGCATCGATTATATCCAGGATTATGCCCGGATCGGCCATCCGTGCCACCCCACCGGCCTTCCTGATATCTGCAGGAACCCGTTCAAGGGCCATCACTGCAACGGCACCTGATTCCTCTGCGATCACTGCCTGGTCGGCATTGACAACATCCATTATTACCCCGCCTTTTTGCATGGATGCAAAACCGCGTTTCAGCAGCTCGGTGCCGAACCTCAGTTCCTCGAGTTTCATATGCCTATATATTTGGCAAGAGATCCCAATAAAAGTAGTGCAGCAACCATAAGAAGCGAAAAAATTAGCGTTACTGCCCGAACAGCCGCCATGATCTCATTGCCGGCCTCTTCAAGCGGGACGACTCCCGGACCGATCCGGTACACTCCCGGTTTCTCGAACATGACACCCGTTCCACCTGCAATAATAGCAATGGGAATGCCCCCGTTTATTCCAGGTCTTTTGTGTCCATCTATCTGGAGAGTCTGGCAGGCCATTGCAAAGCGGCCTTTCCATGCAAAATAGATGAGGAGGATTACCCCGGCAATTCGTGCAGGAATATAATTGAGGATGTCGTCCGCCCGCGCAGAGAACCATCCAAGCCGTATACGCTCGTCCCTGTACCCGAGCATGGCATCCATCGTATTTGCCGCCCTGTACACCGCAGCGCCGGCAAGGCCAAAGAGGGAGTAATAGAAGAGAGGTGCAATAATGCTGTCCACGAGGTTCTCGCATAAAGACTCATACGCCGCAGAGAGAACCTGGCCCGGATCGAGATCTGACGTGCTCCGGCTCACGAGCAGGGAGACCTGTCTCCTGCCCTCGGGCAGGTTCTTCTGAAGCGACTGGACGACTGATCCGGTATGCTCCTCCAGGGATCGCCACGCAAAACAGAAATTCAGCAGGATGGGACCTCCAACAAGGAAGATATACCAGGGGAGAAACTGTTCGAGGCAATAGAATGGGAGGGCGAAGAGAATGACCGTCAATACCCACATCAACATTCCAAAAAGACGCTGGAATGCGGGCGGCATCAGGGCGGGGCTTCCCCACCACCCGATAAACCGTCCAACAAGCGCCACGGGATGGAGCGCGGAACGTGGATCACCGATAAGCCTGTCCGCCAGGAGCGCCAGCGGCAGGATAAGAATTCGAATCCATAACATCCGGGCTCACACCGTGATTACTTCTGGAAAGTATTTCCGGGTTTATCTCCGCAACAATGCCGACAATTGATCATAGGCGCGGATGGAACGGCCCGCTTTCTCTCAAAGAATACCTAGATATTCTTTTTCCGGGGAAGGAGATCGGGGATACCCTCCGTTATCGGGTAGGAAACCCCACAGGCACTGCAATACAGACTACCTTCGAGAATCTCCGATTCATCCTCTTCTACTACAGAGAGAACCAGATCGCCCTTGCAGGTCGGACAGCAGAGGATGGGAAGCAGTGATCTCTTCATCGATTTTCACGTATGTCGATTATCTGGGAAACTTCAGGACCTGTTGAGATCAGGGTTATCGGATATCCGATATCATCTTCTGCCATCTTCAAAAACTCGCGTGCCTTGACAGAGAGTTTTTCGTATTCCGTGACTCCGTAACAGTCCTTGTCAACCCGGTCGATACCGGTTATCGCAACCTGTGTACATCCGTTGATCATCGCAGAATAGCGGGCCATTTCGCCGTCCCACTGTCCGATTCTCCTCTGTCGGTGGGTGACCGTCCCGAATTCCTGTATACCAAGCCTGTCCGAGACACTCCGATCCATCTCGGTCGAAAACGGACCCTCCCCTACCCGGGTGGGATATGCCTTGAAGACAACAACGACGTCATCGATGCGTGTCGGCCCTACGCCGTTGTCTGCAGCAATCTGGGAAGCTGACGTATCTTTGCTTGTGACAAACGGATATGTCCCGTAATAGAGTGATATCCCGAAACCCTGGGTCCCCTCGAGAAGGATGTTTTCTCCCCGTTCTATGGCGGAGTTGAGTTCCATCGGAACGTCTGTCAGGTACCTGGACAATTCCGGCAGATCTTTTGCCTGCCGGGCTGTTCTCAGGACACGGTCTGAATTGGCGGGTCCGCAGCCGCTCCCGGTGCTTCCGATGGTCTTTGCAAGGTGATCACTTGACTTATCCCTGGCGATGTGCTCTTCATCAATTATCGAACAGCGACTGTCGATAAAAATTCTGTCACCGACTCCGAGCATCTCCACTTCATGTTTGAAAACCCTCGGATCGACAAGCACACCGGTTCCAATCATGAGCCGCGCATCAGGGTAAACGAATCCCGATGGGACCATCCGGACACCGTATTCCTTGTCTCCAACAATAACCGTGTGGCCTGCGTTGGGACCAACACCTCCACGCGAAATTATTGTTGGTCTGTCCTGGTGTGCGATATGGGCGACAATTTTCCCCTTGCCCTCATCGCCAAAGAAGCCACCAACGATTATTGTACAGGTCATTATGCAACCATCTACTATTGATCAGGGGACGCCATAAAACTATATACCTCATGCCAGAGGGCAATATCCCTTTATTTCGAAGATTGAAGCCCCTTAATGATTCTCCTGTCTCGATCGCAGGATTTTGTGGATATTCCTGAAGTACCGCCAGTGGAGGACCAGGTGGACAGCCATCACAAGAAAGAATAGCATACCGAAAACATCGTGGATCTCTCTCCACTCCTGCCGGGTAAGCCCCCAGAAGTACGCATCCTGAAGGAGTCCCGCACCGCCCCGGTACCCGATCCCCCCTGAAGGGAGGATCCAGAGTGTGACCACTCCGGAGAGCATGGTCGGGACAAGCAATACGAGGGCAATTATGTCTACAATAGCATTCAATCGTGCTTTTCTCATGGCAACCATGATTGAACATAAGATGGATGAGATAGTGAATTTTCGCCTGGATCTATCAGAAAAATGGTTATGCTCTATGAGAAGATATGAAGCGCTCCATCCGCACGATCGCTTCCTTTAATTCCTTCCTTGAGACGGCATAGGCACAACGCACATGGTTTATCCCCCCTTCGCCGAAGACACTGCCTGGGACAACTGCCACATGCTCTTCTTTCAGGAGCGTTTCGGCAAACTCGACATCGTTCATGCCGGTCTTCTCCACGGACGGAAACGCATAAAAAGCACCTTCCGGAAGATGGCAGGAGAGTCCTATCCTGTTCAGGCTGTCGACAAAGACATTTCTTCTTACCCGGTATTCCCTTACCATCCGGTCTTTTTCGTCCTCCCCTTTTCGTATCCCTTCAAGTGCAGCAACCTGGCCCATCACCGGGGCACAGAGCATCACGTACTGGTGTATCTTCAAGGCGGCGTTGCAGATTTCCTCGGGTGCGCAGAGATACCCAATTCTCCAGCCGGTCATTGCGTATGCCTTGGAAAAACCGTTCAGGGTGATCGTGCGCTCACGGAGATCCCCGATTGTGGCGGCGGCAATATGACGGTTCTCGTAGGTCAGTTCAGAATATACCTCGTCGCTGATGAGAAGAAGGTCATGATCGGTGACTATGTCGGCCATCGCCTTCAGGTGTTCCCGCCTCATGACGGCCCCGGTGGGGTTATTTGGAAAATTTATGATGAGAGCCTTGCTCCTGGCGGTTATCTTTTCCATGATCATGTCGGGATTCAGACGGAAATGGTCCTTCTCGGAGCAGGGAACCGGTACCGGGATTCCTCCGGCGAGGGTAACACAGGGGGAATAGGAGACATAACACGGCTCGGCGACCAGAACCTCATCACCTGGATCCACGACTGCCCTGACCGCTATATCCAGGCCTTCGGACACTCCGGTCGTGATGATCATCTCCCTGTTGGGATCATATGACAACCCATAATTTTTTCCAAGAGAATACGAGATAGCCTCCCTCAATGGCTGAAGACCACGATTGGACGTGTATGCCGTCCCACCCTGTTCGATAGAGTATATGCTCGCCTCGCAGATATTCCATGGAGTGCAAAAATCCGGTTCGCCAACACCGAGTGAGATGACTTCCTCCATTGTCAGGGCGAGATCAAAGAATTTCCTGATCCCTGAAGGTGGAATTGTTTTCGCCCGTTTTGAAATGAAATCCTTCATCACTATCCCTCATAATGAATAGGGAATTCTCTCCGTTGTCTCCCGATCCATGAACGAATGCCCGTATTCTTTATATGTCCTCATGATGATGTGGGTGGCTGTCTCCCTGATTCTGTCCATGGGAGCGATGTATTCGGAGACAAAACGGGCAATTTCCTGCATGTTCCGACCAGTAACCATGAGTTGCAGGTCATAGACACCTGTGACGAGACGAAGTGATTTGACCTGTCTGAACCGGGATATCCGGTCGGCAATCCTGTCATATCCGTAGTCCCGCTCAGGATTTACTTTTAGATCGATTATTGCTGCAACCTCCCCGTTTACTGCTTTATCCCAGTCGATGACGGCGGTGTAGTTCCTGATGACGCCTCCCTCTTCGAGGGCTGCTATGCGTCTTTCGATCTCATCGGGTTCGAGTTCCGCCATCAGCGCCATTTCGTCTCGTGACAAACGGCTGTTATCCTCCAAAATCTGGAGAATGAGAAGGTCTTTTTCGTCCATAGGTATTCACCTGAACAGGGTTTTCACCCACTGGATGTCCATCTGCCCAAGGCCCTGGGCACTCAGGCGCTGGTCATTCTGGATGACATCCCATATCTTAGAGGTATTTGCATCAAACCACATCTCTTTTGTCCTTCCATATCGACCACGACTAACGACCCTGGTATTGATGACGCCAAGCATATTGAGTTCGGATATGAGATCGGTGATTCTCCTGTGAGTCAGGACATCTATGT
>LKUF01000052.1 GCA_001412335.1 Methanolinea sp. SDB | reverse complement strand
GCACAGATGCCGCAGCCCTTGCAGAAGTCAAGGTCGACTTCCAGGTCATCGTTTATGGCGTTGTCAGGGCAGTACATCGCACAGAGCCCGCAGGCATTGCACTTCTCCCGATCGACCACGGGCCGGAACACTCTCCATGAACCGGTCTTTCCGCAGGCACCCTCTGTCGGCGTGCTCGTCGCCAGGCGTTTTCTCATATCACCAGCTCCTGGAATGCAGCCTGGGCGGCCTTGACATTTCTCTCATCTGAAAACATCTCCGATATCGCCGAGGTCACCGATTCAACCGACACGATATCCATCTTTGCAAGGGCACCGAGTACGGGCGTATTGAGGATGGGGCTTCCCGCGACTACCAGGTTTTCGCGGAGCGCGATCCCGGTGAGATCGATTGAGTAGGTCCGGTATCCTCCAACGTCCATCCCGTGCGTCGCATTGATAAGGACGGTTCCCTCCTCCTTCAGACCCTGGAGCACGTCGACCGTCTCCATGACGCTCGAGTCAAGGACCACGACCAGGTCGGGTGACCTGATCTGGCTGTAGACCCTGATGGGGTGGTCGTCGATCCTGACAAAGGATACGACCGGCGCCCCTCTTCTCTCGGCACCATAGAACGGGCAGGCGGTTGCATATTTTCCATCCCGGAACGCGGCAAGGGCGAGGAGCCGTGCAGCGGTCACTCCGCCCTGGCCCCCGCGGGAATGGATCCGTATCTCGTACATCAGTCGCTCACCCCGAACCAGTGTTCTTCACCGATGCGTCGGTCCCTGACAAACGAGGCGATGTCGTCGTAGGTGACCTCCTGGCCTCCGAGTCCCGCGATGACGCTGAACGGGTCAACACCGCACTTCGCCTTCAGGCTCTGTGCGAGCACGCCGCCAAACCCGAACGAGTAGTCACGGTCGATGACCACGACGTCCCGGCCTGACAGGTCGAGGTCAGGGAACGGCCGCAGCCAGCGCAGGCGCATCGACCCCGCCTTCATGCCCTCTCTTCGGAGCTGGTCCACCGCGACCTCGGCCTCCTTTCCAATGGTGCCCATCGAGACGACCACGACGTCGGCGTCGTCGCAGTGGTAATCCTCGGTAAACCCATAACTCCGGCCGAAACGTCGGGCGAACTCATCTTCAGTTTCACGGATCACTGCAACCGAGTCCCTCATCGAACGCTCCATGTCCCAGCGGAACCTGAAGTAGTCATTCGGTCCCGTGAGTGTCCCGTATCCCCTGGGACTGGCAGTATCGATTGCGTAGGGGAGGTTGATAGGCGGCACGAAATCTCCCAGCTCGACGGTCTCGAGCGACTGCATGATATGGGAGAGTGTGAAGCCGTCCAGGTTGATCATCACCGGCAGGAGGACATCATGGTGCTCGGCGATGCGAAACGCCATCAGTGTCGCGTCATATGCCTCCTGGACGGTGCTGACGTAGACCTGGAGCCAGCCCGTGTCCCTCTCCTGCAGGGAGTCGGTGTGTTCGGCCCAGACGTTCCAGCCGGGGCCGAGTGCACGGTTCACGTTCGCCATCACGATGGGAAGCCGCCCTCCCGCTGCCCAGTTGACCATCTCGTGCATGTAGAAGAGGCCGTGAGAGCTTGTCGCCGTGAAACTCCGTGCTCCGGTCACGCTCGCGCCGATGCAGGCGGCCATTGCCGAATGCTCGCTCTCTACCGGGATGTAGCGGCTGTCAAGCTCGCCGCTGGTCACGTATTCGGCGATCTGCTCCACGATCTCGGTCTGCGGCGTTATAGGATAGGCTGCGACAACATCAGGCCTGATCTCCTTGATCGCCGCGGCGACAGCCTTGTTTCCCGTTGCAATAGTCAGCATATGCCTTCCTCCTCGAGTTTCAGGTGCTTCGCGGTCTTCTCAGCCTGCGATTTGAGCATGTCGACCGCTTCCCTGGTGATCCCCTTGAACCGCCCCTGTACCGAGAGGTAGTCCTCGATCGGAATGGGCTTAATCATGGCCGCTTTTGAAGGCCCGTTTATGGTGACCTTTCCGTACTCCCTCTCGTAGAGGATCCACATGCCGGACTTGACGGCAAGTTTTCCCACTTCTATGGTCTGTTCGGAGGGATATCGCCACCCCGGCGGGCAGGGTGCGAGGACATGGATGAACTTTGGTCCCTCGATGGAGAGCGCCTTTTTGACCTTCTTGAAGAGATCCATCGGGTATGCGCTGCACGCGGTGGCGAGATACGGGGGGTTGTGAGCCGCAACGATTCCCGCAAGGTCCTTCTTTGCATGCATCTTTCCACCCGGCGTGGTCGTTGTCCGTGCCCCCGTAGGCGTCGATCCCGATCTCTGCATCCCGGTGTTGCCATAGGCCTCGTTGTCATAGCAGATATACAGGAAGTTGGTGTTCCGCTCAAAGGCGCCCGAGAGGGCCTGGATCCCGATATCAACGGTACCCCCGTCACCTGCATAGACGATGACATTGGTCTTCTTTTTGGCCTTTGCAAAGGCCTCGCTCATGCCCGACGCACATGCCGCCGCAGCGGCGAACGCCACGTTGTATATCGGCACATTCATCGCGGTATTGGGGTAGATCCCCTGGATAACGCTCGTGCAGCAGGCGGGAATTACCAGCACAGTGTCCTCCCCTGCCGCCTTCAACACGTACCGGAGAATGAGCGAAGAGCTGCAGCCCGCACAGGCGGACGTGCATTTCAAAATATACTCCTCTTTAGGTATTTCGGTCATCAAACTCATGAAAATGTATATTCTCCATCCATTATAAGCGTATATTTTCCGGGATTTGGATACGGGATCAGGAATTTTTCAGAGCGGATCAAACGACGGCTTCAAGGGTGTATCCGTTCTTTTCGAGGATTCCGGATACCATCCTCATCCATGACTCTTTGTCCATTGCAGGGAGCGTCGCGACTTCGCGCTCCCAGGTCACTAACAGTCCTGTATCGCTGCTTTTCAGGTCCTTTCCGCTGACCCTGCCGACTTCCGCATTCCCGCTGTCCCGGATGATCATCGAGTAGCAAGTAAAATTCCGGCATATGGACGGCCTGTTTGGATATATCGTGCAGACAAACCCGCCCGCTTCGATACGGCGCAGGTACGGGCACCAGGATTCATCGGTGCTGCCCGGGGGAGGGTTCAGAAAAAGATCCCGGTACTCGGGATGAATAGTGACGGGAACGACCTCCCTGGTGACGGCAACTCTGCAGTAGTGGCTCGTGGACGAGACCTTCCGCTCGATCGAGATGTGCCTGCCAAGGCTGATACAGCATCTGCCGCACCTGTCGCATACAAAAGCCGCCATGTTGAATACCCATCTGGCTGATCTCCGGCAGGGGATCAGATCAGTATTTCTTATTTTTTGTTGTCCGGGTGTTTGATGGTATTGGTGATGCCCCAGATTGTTCGTGCCGTATCTTTCACGGTGTATTATTTGACTGGAAAATCTCTTACCTGGAAAATTCATCTCACATACGAAATTTTCAACAATCATTCAGCAGTTCCCCATCCGGGAGCGGGAAGGCAATTCCCTCGCGGGGGCTGTGGAGGGGTGTGAAGCCGGGATGATCGGGATCGAATTGAGCTCAGGGAATCTCTTCCAAAACGAACAAGACTGCCGGGGACGGGAGCATCGATGGACGGGATCTATGTGAGCTGGGGGAGTTTCTTCCCCAAAGATGCACGAGCCTGCCGTCATACTGGCGATGGCTCACACTTTTATGCGATTCTCCACATACTGCTGTCCAACCGGGAACGAAAATCCTCAATGATGGAGCAAATTCCGGGGATATGTTGGCCGATGGCATCGAGTCTGAATCGGGAACGAAATCCTCATTGATGGAGCGGATCGTCTCCACCCTCCCGGATAAGGGACTCACAGATGTGTGCCATGACCGCATGGTGGGTGCGGAGGTCGCGTACAAACTCCATTGAACGACCGATATCTGTGATCGGAACAAACTCAATCCCGCAGTTCACGTCCCACAGGACGAGGTAGTCGGGTGGTGCGGGGCCGATTGGATTCGTATCGCCGGCGAGGGTCTTTCCAATCTCGTCCTCGTCCCATTCCCCGGTCCCGATCAGGAGGAGGGCCGACGCCATGTACCTGACCATGTGCCAGAGGAAGCTCTCGGCAGTGACTTCCAGCACGCTGAAATCCCCCTCGCGGAAGACATGTGCATCAAGAACCCTCCGGTAGGGGTTCTTGTCTTTTACCCGTGCAAACGGTGAAAAATCATGCTCTCCGACAAAGGACGCCGCTCCCCTGTCCATGGCATCCACGTCAATATCGCCATTCCCGAAGAAGTACCGGTAGGTCCTGCTTCTCGCATCGTAGCGCGGGTGGAATTCGTGCGGCACTCCGGCGTATCCCGATACCCAGCAGTCCCTGGGAAGCTGCCAGTTCAGGAACGCGATGGCACGCGCGGGGAGGTGAGTGGAGAAGGCAAAGACCTGCCCGCGAGCATGGACTCCGCGGTCGGTCCTCCCTGCGGCGAGGAATCCTGCGTCGCGGTAGTCGGAGAAGAGGCCAAGCCGCTCACAGGAAGCGACGAATTCACCTTCCACGGTCCTCTCCTTCGCCTGCATCTGCGACCCGAAGTACCGGTCTCCCAGGTAGCCGACCCGGAACGCCAGCCTCACCGGTGCAGCGTTCTTCGTCTCATTCTCTTCCATGTGTTCGTGAGTGACTGCCGGGTATAGGTCCGGAGAGGGGTCATCCTGCCCCCGGCAGAGGTCTTCCCCTCCCGTATGGCATCGAGTATTGAGTCAAGGTTCCTTTCCGCGTCCACGCGGGTCCACCCGAAGCCGACGTAGCGGGCGTGGTGTGCATCGGATCCCCCCACGCAGGGTTTTCCCAGCTGCCGTGCCATCCGTGCGGCCTTGATATTTGCCGATCCGACGATGTACCTGCTGTTGAAGGTCTCTATGGCATCGACTGCAGAGAGGGCTTGGCGGAGCCTGAGTGCGACGCCGTGCCTCATCATGTGGTATGGGTGGGGGAGGATCAGGACCGCCCCCATCTCCCGTGCACGGGCGATCGTCTCCAGGACGTCCATGCCGGGCGGGACGGGGTCAGTGATACCGAGAGCGAGGAGGTGGCCCTGCCGGGTGGAGATCTCGATCCCCGGTATGATCACGACGGTGGTTTCCAGGGTCAGGGCATAGCGGGCTCCTTCCACGGTATCGTGATCGGTGATGGCGATCGCATCAAGGCCCTTCTCCCCGGCCCTGCGGATGATATCTTCTACGCTGCTCTCTCCGTCACGTGAAAAACGGGTATGGACATGGAGGTCGCAGGTCAACATCTGATCATATCATTTTTTAATTACCTGATATTAAGGGAACTTATGCGTATCCTCCTCCCCACCGGTTCGGCAACGTATTCCCTGGTTAAGGATGCCGCCAGGGGATTCGATGCCGAGGTCGTGGTCACGGGAGAGATAGCCTCGTTTCTCTCGCCTGTGCAGTTGACAGG
>LKUF01000051.1 GCA_001412335.1 Methanolinea sp. SDB | reverse complement strand
AAAAATTGCAGTATCATCATTGGACTCGCGTTTTTTTAAGGCTATCCCCGGGTGGAGGGGGTGGGTATGCAGCGCTGGAAAAAGGATCTGTCAGCTCCGGCGTTTCCAGCCACGGGGATAGGTCCCCGGCGCCATGAAAACCGTGCGTGGTGCGATGACAAGACCATGCTCTCCGGGTGCAGTCTTCTCCGAGGAGACCAGTGCTTCCCCAAGACAGATGAGCTCGCCTTTGCCGGTCCAGACGGTGACGAGTTCGCCCTTCCCAAACGAGGGCGACCTGATGATTCCCACGCCAGAAAGCGCCGCACCATGGCAGAGTGCGTCCACGGCGCTGTCCCTGACCACGACGCCCGCCTCCCCGCCGACAGCATGTTCCAGGGGAAGAAGCATTCGTTCAAGTTCACTCCGGTCCCCCTGGTCTGCGAGGACACAGGCATCCACGAGATCCTGCAGGGTGTGGGCCATCCGCTCATCGAACCTTCCTGACCGTGTTCTCCGGAGTTCCTGCATGTGAGCGCCACACCCCAGGTAGAGCCCGAGATGGTGACAGAGAGTGCGGATATATGTCCCGGCGTCACAGACAACCCTGAAGAGGACGAGGCGATCCTGTACACCGAGCACCTCCAGTTCCCTGATGGTCCGTATCCGCAGGTTCCGGGCCACTGCACTCTTCCGGGGAGGCCTCTGGTAGATTCGCCCGGTGAACTCGCCGAATGCGTCGGCGATCCCAACGGATTCGACCTTTCCGTGGAGTCTCATCAGGCACACGTACTCTTTTTCCTCTTTCAGGAGGAGTGGTGCAAGCCGCACGGCTCTTCCTGTCATGACAGCAAGCACACCCGATACGGCGGGATCGAGGGTCCCCGCATGCCCTACGTCGGCCCCCAGGATCTCTCCTGCCCAGGCGGTCACCTGGTGGCTGGACGGCCCCCTGGGTTTATCGATGATCACGATCCGGTCCCCGGTACCGGCAGGGGATCTCATGGCTCTCCACGGCCGGGTGAGCCGCTCTCCCGGGTATAGCGATCAAGCGCCTGCAGTGTTCCCACGAGTGACCCGTTCCCTGTCACGTGGGGCGAAAAGCCCCCCTTCCCCATCTCTTCGGCCGTGATATCTCCTATTGCAACAAGGATAATCCCCGGCACCTTCTCCCAGATCGCGGACCGGAACGAGAAGGCGGAGGTGAAGAGCAGGGCATCGGCCCCTTCGATCTCGAGAGGTTCGTTGGTCGGGACCAGGGAATAGCACCGGATCTCCATGGGTATTCCGCCTGCACCTGCAATTGAAGCCATCAGGGCGTCATTCGGCACATCGGCACGCGGAATTCCGATCCTCTTTTCTTCGATCCATGCACCCAGGTACGGTACAAAAGCCCTGGAATAATAGTGGGGGAGAACCTCGCACGGGATGCCCCTGGATTTCAGTATACCTGCCGTCTGGGGGCCGATTGCCACGACACGCGGCCACGTCTCAAGCAGGGGAGCAATGATCTTTGCCGGGAGGGCACTGGTAAAAAAGATGCAGTCATATCTGCCGGCATTCACTTCACGGACAAACTCTTCGATACGATCCTCGTGCACCTGTGCCTCGAGCGGGGAAACGGTATAACATGTATGCCCGAACTCCGCGCAGCGGCGTGAATCATCGGTATCTTTTCCCCGTAGCCGGGTGATGGCGATCTTCATGTTTCTCTCATACCTGTAAGGAGAGAGAATATTTGTTTCGGTTGCTTTATGAGCATTGTCCCCTGAAATTTCCAAAAGATGTTCGGGATCGTGATCGGGACGGTTGCCGGGGTGGCAATCGGGTTGGCAAGCGGCCTTTTGCCGGGTATTCATGTCAATACCATGGCCGGAGTTCTCCTCACATTCCAGGTGGCGCTGCTCCCCGTTCTCGGGCCGGAGACGCTTGCATTCACGCTTTTTGCAGCGCTCATCACACATACGTTCCTTGACGTGATTCCCGCGACGTTTCTCGGGATTCCGGATGCCGATACGGCAATCTCGGTTCTGCCTCTCCACGAACTCTGCATGGAAGGGAAGGGTGAGGAGGCGGCCAGGATATCTGCGCTTGGGAGCGCTGCGGGACTCCTCATCGCCATCCCACTCTCGGGAGCACTTTTCCTTCTTCTCCCAGCGGTTCAGGCGTATGTGGACTGGGGAATAGGTATCATCCTTGTCGCGATCCTGGGGTACCTGATCGTGTCAGGAGAGTCGCCTGGCTGGGCCTTCCTGGTCTTTTCCGTATCCGGGATGCTTGGACTGTTCACCTTCAACTATTCCTTCCTCGGTACCGGAGTCATCGGCAACGCCGGACTCCTCATGCCACTGTTGAGCGGCCTCTTTGGTATCGCCATCCTGGTCTTCTCCGGAACAGGGCCGGTGCCGCCGCAGAAATTCGAGGGGCTGGAGCTTCGGAAGGGAACAGTCCTGAAGCACACGCTCCAGGGATCTGTTGCGGGAACAGTGGTCGGATGGCTTCCCGGACTATCCAATGCCACAGCGAACGCGGTTCTCGCAACTGGTATACGGTATGATACGGATCGGAGGGGATACATCCTTGCCACCGGTGCTGCAAACACCGTGAATGCGCTGGTGGCTCTTGCTGCGTTCTTCGTCATCGGAAGGACCAGGAACGGGATCATGGTTGCTTTCTCGTCACTGGATATTCCATCAATGGGACAACTGGTTGCAGTGGGCGCACTTGCAGGCGCCATCGCCTATCTGCTCACCATATATATCAGCGGATTTGCCGGGTTATTCAGCGGAATCGACAGGAAAAAGTTGCATTTCGCAGTCTGCATATTTATTACCCTGATCTCGCTCGCCATCTGCGGATTCTTCGGCCTGTTTATCCTGGTACTCGCCACCGCTGTCGGTGTCGTACCCCGGCTTGTCAATGTTGCCCAGGTGTATTGCATGGGCGCAATAGCCCTCCCGGTCATCCTCTTCTCATTCGGCCTGTGAAGGAACCGGGGGATGTCTGCCTGGTACCTGATACTACTATATAGGACATTGGATACCAGTAATTGGCATGCAATCCTACTGGTTTGGAGATCTTGACGGGGAAGGGTGCCACCCGTTCGTGGGCAGCCCTGCCGATCAGGCTGCCCGGCTGGAGAGCATTGACACGGATATGGCCGCCTATATCCCGGTTGCGTGGGAAGACGCGGTCAGATGCGGGTATGCGAAGAACCGCGAAGATTATCTTCAAAAGTTGCGCAATCTCTGTTTTTTCATCGCGGAGGCAAAGATTGCGGATCATTTCACAAGCAGGGATATCGAACTCGTGCAGATGGTGCGGATGCTGGACGAGCTCGATGACGTGATAAACCTTCTCACCGAGAGAGCCGTGGAATGGTACCGGACAAAAAATCCCTCGTTCTCCCGGAAATACCGGTCGCTGACCGGAAGACGGGTCATCCAGGTGATGAAGAAGGAGCGTGACCGGGCATTCGCAGAGATCATCGCAGATATTGAAAAACTCCAGGAGTCGCGGACACGGCTCATGCGGGACGTCACCGCCCTTGCCGATACCGTTATTCCAAACTGCAGCGCCCTGATCGGGGGGCTCGTTGCTGCCCGGCTGGTATCGAGGGCAGGTAGCCTGGAAGAGCTGTCACGGCTTCCGGGAAGTTCGATCCAGGTCCTCGGCGCACAGAGCGCACTCTTCTCACACATGCGAACCGGTTCCCCCTCACCAAAACACGGGATCATATTCCAGCACCGGAGGGTGCACAATGCCGACAGGGACGTGCGAGGGAGAGTCGCACGGGTTCTCGCGGCAAAACTGGGCATTGCTGCACGTATAGATTATTTCAGGCAGGAGATCGACCAGGACTTTCTCAGGGCTTCGCAGGAGGCGGTGGACAGGGCAGGGGAGGGCACGTGATGATCTGGATTGACGGGGTTTTGGTATCGGAAGGGAAGGGTGGTGTCTATGGCGAAAAGATGCTTCGGAACTGCCGGATATGGGATCCCTACCGGAGCAAGCTTGCCGCATACTACCACAAGGGGTGCGGACACGAGCTCCAGAAGGATGACGTTGTCCTGTACCTCGGAGCAGCCAACGGTACAACGGTATCCCATGTGGCAGACTACACCGAATGCGTGTATGCAGTTGAATTTGCACCGCGACCCATGCAGGATCTCCTGGCTGTTGCCGCAAAGCGAAAGAATATCGTACCCATCATGGCGGACGCATCCCGTCCGGAGTGGTATGCCCCGCTGCTCGAACCGGTCGACCTGCTATACATGGATGTGGCGGATCCAGACCAGATCGGGATCGCATCGAGAAACAGCGTCTTCCTGAAACAGTCAGGCATCGCTCTTCTCATGTTGAAGACCAGGAGTATAGATGTGCGATCCGATCCCGGCGACGTCCTCGCAGAATCCATCGCCCGGCTCGAGGAGAGCGACTTCGTGATACAGGAGACAATGTGGCTCCTTCCCTACCACCAGGACCATGCAGCCATCCTGTGTGCGAAAAAGTGAAACTCCTTTTAAAGCCCGAAAAAGTGCAGGGATTCTTTTGGGTATACAATTGGTCCGGGATTTTCTGAAAGGCCTATTCCCGCCAGCACGAGACAGAAGAGCGATAGCCCGGAGCAGATTCGAACTGCTGTCGAGAGATCCAGAGTCTCCCATGATTGACCGCTACACTACCGGGCTGTGTGCTTTATCAGATTGCCCCTTTTTCCTAATTAATGTGTCTGATTGAGAGCGGGAATCCATGCTTCAGCGGCATTTCCCGCAGAGACTGCAGACCTCGGGGATGGGCTTAATAAGAGATCCCCTGCCGCAGAAAGGCTCGATGTCGTTCATGTCACGCTTGTAATAGATGTGGGGCACCAGCGAGATGTGAGTATAGGACCCAGCCGGGAGAGAGAGTCTGCCGGCGATATATTCCTGGAGGCGGGTGAGAGCATACATATTGGCACCGGCTGCAGTGAGCATGTCGTTGCTCCGGAAGACCACCTTCATCTGCAGGCGGTCGTTCCTGACAAGGCACTGGACGAGCTGGAGGCAGGGACAGTCGTCCAGGGATTCGTCTATTACCGGGTTCCAGGTGATCGCTATCGCTCTCCTGGTCTCACGGGCCTCCGAGAGCTTCCGTATTATATAATCCACCTGGTTGACAGAGACGTCGGCTCCACCGGAAGAGAGCCGTTCTCCCCATTGAAAGAGGCGGCCGTGATAGTCATATTCAAAGACCGAATCGGATCCCCTGATCAAATCCTGTGCATATTTCTCCATGAACCTCTCCTGGAACCGCGAGTGTGCACTGACCTTTGGCGCGGAGGCCGGGTTGTCGATCTTTAATGCCACCTCGTCAAACTCCACCGTGGCTTCCCCGTCCTCTGTATCCAGAACCCATCCCTTCTCAAGTATCATCTTTACCACCAGTTCGTGAGCCCTCCCGATGGATGGAGCCTTGATGATTCTCATGAGATCCTGTTGGTCTGGCGGAAAGGTAAAACTATAGGAGTAGAGTCTGTGCAAGAGTGCGGATACCGTGACCACGATGTCCTGGACTTCGACACTTATTGAGTCGTAGGGTGCAGAAGAAGAACCAATTTATAGTAGTATACTGTCAATTTTTTTGAATATTCGTGATATCTGCGCGTTATAGGCTGTTCTTCGACATCCAACCTCTTCCACGGATACCGGGATCGAGGGAGCGGACAGGACCAAAAAACCCTCATCCGTATACATTTCACCGATTTAATCCCTGCAAGACCCTCCTCTCCGTTTATATCCGACCAAAAAAGATATATTAAGTGTTCCACTAATATTGAATCATATTCCGTTATTCGGAGTATGGAGCACAATGAACCGTCATTCGACACATGTCGAACACGGTTTGCCCCGTGTGCATTGGATTGAACGTTTCAAATTTGGACATGAGTAAGGAGGACTAATATTATGACTAAGCGCTTTAGCCTTGCACTGATTGCAGTTGTTGCGCTGGCAATGCTTATCCTGCCAGCATCAGCAGCGGTAAATCAAATCACTCAAGGTGGAGATGTGTTTATTGGTGAAGAGGGGCTTGATGTGTCCGCAGCAGTCGGAGCATTCAACCAGGTCGCCTGGTTCGCATCAGGTACCAACCCGAGCACCGACACACCAAACGCCGTTATTGCCGTAGGCAATCCGGCAAGCTTCTATGTAGCACCTGCCGACTTTGTCGGCAAGACCGGTAACTGGTACAGGTGGGACGGAGGAGCGACCCGCAACCAGGTTGCATTCAATGTCGTTGACCCCAACATCGCCATCAAGATCTGGGACCAGAACGCGAACAAGGATGTGACCGGGAAATCCGTGCCAGCAGGTAACTTCGAGAACTTCAGAGTTGAGACCAACATCTACTCGGTTACCAACAGGCTGAACTACGCAGGTGAGGGATTCGTCAACATCCGCGTGAAGACCGCCGATGGCGCGACCTACACCTCACTCTGGCAGTCTACAACCGTTTCCGTGCCGCTGACCAACCGGGTTGTTGACGCCTCGCTCTGGTACTGGGTACCCGCAGGCAACGTCAACCAGGGATGGAACACCGGTGTTATCGATACCAACGGTGCACGGATCTACAAGGCCGGTGTATACACCGTCTACGCAGAAATCAGCCTGAACAAGATGAAGGACAACTACAAGGCACCTGACGGCTCCGACTACACCGGGAAGACGGTCACCACCACAAACACGGTGAGCATCGCTTCCGACACGGTCAAGGTCGAGGCCAGCAAGGATGTCGTTGTCCGTGGCAACCCGTTCTCGGTCACCGTCACCGGCAGGCCCAACACCTACTACGCTATCTGGGTGAAGGGAACCGGCCAGATGACCGGACTCGCGACTGACCAGCCGCCCCTGATGCTGGCTGACCAGAAGGATGTCACAAACGACCCGATGGGAGGCCCGTATGACATCGGAACCTACGCATACGAGGGAGGCGCAGGACGCACCATCAAGCAGGACGTCCCGTCAGGCCCAGCACCCACCAATGGCGTCTACTACTATGCCGCAGTGAAGACCTCCAACAGTGGAACCATCACCGTTGGGTTCACAAGTGGCGCTGACACCAAGGACAAGAAGTACACCATCCGTGTAGAGAGAGGCCCCGGCGCAATCAACATGCCTGCACCATGGAACGTTAATCTCTACGGCGACCAGTACAAGTCCGACGAGGTCGATGTGAAGGTCGAGAAGGGAACCGTGACCGTGGTCGCTGCTGGTGACCAGAGCTACTTCCTTGGACAGGAGATCAAGCTCTCCGGTACCAACTCCGAGACTGACACCGTCTACCTGTTCATCACCGGTCCGAACCTGCCCGGAAACGGCGGGCGCCTGACCGACCCGAGGATGGCAGTCACAAACAATATCGGGAACACATTCACGACCGCTGACGTCATGGATGACAACACCTGGGAGTACAAGTGGCAGACCGCAAACCTGAACATTGACTCAGGTACCTACACCGTCTACGCACTTGCAACCCCCAACGACAGGAACAACCTTGGCGATGCACAGTACGCAACCGTCTCCCTGATTATCAGGAAGCCGTTCGTCAGTGCAACTGCTTCGCAGTCCACTGTAGCCGCCGGTGACAAGTTCTATCTCCGTGGTGTTGCAGAAGGCCAGCCTTCACCTGGTGTGGCAGTCTGGATCATGGGTAAGAACTACGTCCTGTACACCACCGAGAGCGTAAACTCCGACGGAACCTTCGAGAAGGAGATCTCCGAGGGAGTTACCTCGAACATGGCAAGCGGACAGTACTTCGTCGTTGTCCAGCACCCGATGTACAACGACCAACTTGACGTCTATCCAAGAGCCGACGCAGGCTATCCATACCGCTATGTTGTTGGACCATACCCAATCATGGGTGCAGAGAACATCATCTTCACACTCCAGGGACCAGGCAGCCTGCAGGGATCTGACGCAGCCGAGGCGCTTGTCATAGCACTCGACAACCCGAGCGTCGACGACACCTACACCAAGCTCCAGTTCCTGATTGAAGAACCATCCATACGGATCAGCCCGATCACTGAGAAGATGGTCGGTGACAAGTTCGAGATCTCGGGAACCACCAACCTGGCCGTCGACGACGAGCTGCTGGTTGAAGTCGTATCTTCATCCTTCGCTCCGACCTCGAAGACCCAGAGTGGCGAGTTCAGCGGTGCAACCGGCACTGTGAAGGTCGTAAAGGGTACCGGTGGCTTTAACACCTGGTCATTCCCTGTCGACAGCACCACCTTCAAGCCCGATGAGTACATCGTGAAGGTCCAGGGTGTAACAGTTGACGTGACAGAAACCACGCTCTTCAACGTCGTTGAAGGTGTAGTTACCACCGTCACCACAGCCCCGCCAGTCACCACCGCTGTCACCACGGCAGCAACCACAGCCCCACCGGTCACCACCGCTGTACCGACCACCACACCTGGTTTCGGTGCACTGGTTGCCCTGATCGGCCTTGGAGCCGTTGCATTCCTGATCGTGCGCAAGCACTAAACACCAAATCTAACTTTTTTTCGTCGGTTCCGCCCCTTAATACGTATAATTCTCCTTTCAGGGAGCATGTGCCACACAATTACGTGGTGGACCTGTACCAAGGCGGTGGACCTGCATCAGCTGGCATAAAGGGGTTTATACGATAGAACCGCAATACTCCCAAGAAGAGGATTTTTACAAAAATCAGGAGTAATCCATCCATGATACTTGCGGCAAAACTTATTGATATCCAGACACGGGAAGTGATGTTAAACATCGAGGATGCACGAACTGTCGGAGTCCTGGCAGGTGACCGGGTGCAGATAATCAACAATGTAAATGGCCTCTCGGTCGCGGCTTTTGTCGATACCACCACAACGATCATACCACGGGGGACCATCGGCATCTACAGCCGCACCAACGAACGCCTCTCGGTAGAGGATGGCATGGAAGTCGAGGTCAGAGTGGCTGAGCGGCCGGCCTCGCTCACCCACATCAAGAAGAAGATGGACGGTGAGAGGCTCTCCAATGAGGAGACATATGCGATAATCGAGGCCATCGTCGCCGAGGACCTTTCGCCGGCGGAGATCACGGCCTATATCACCGCGTGCTACATCAACGAGATGGACATGGACGAGGTCGAGCACCTCACGAGGGCGATGGTCGATACCGGTGAAAAGATAGACTTCCATGCCCACCCCATCGTGGATAAGCATTCGATCGGCGGCGTGCCCGGCAACAAGATCTCACTTCTCGTGGTTCCGATCATCGCTGCAAGCGGCTTAAAGATCCCAAAGACCAGCTCCCGGGCCATTACGGGAGCGGGAGGCACGGCGGATCTCATGGAAGTCCTGGCTCCGGTCGAGTTTTCTGCAACCGAAGTCCAGCAGATGACCATGAAGGTGGGTGGCGTAATCGTATGGGGGGGTGCGACAAATATCGCGCCTGCCGACGATCATATCATCATTCATGAATATCCCTTCAGGATCGATGCACGGGGCCAGATGATTGCCAGTGTCATGGCGAAGAAGTACGCGGTGGGGGCCGATCTCGTGGTGATCGACATTCCTGTCGGCTTGCATGCAAAAGTCCCCACCGTGCAGGAAGGGAGAAAACTTGCCCGTGAATTTATCGATATCGGGGAGCGCCTGAATATGCGGGTTGAATGCGCCGTCACGTACGGGGATTCCCCGGTTGGAAGAACGATCGGTCCAAACCTCGAGGTGCGCGAAGCACTTGCCATACTTGAAGGCAAAAAAGAGCCCGGTTCGTTACTCCAGAAGAGTATCGCGATTGCAGGAATAGCACTCGAGATGTCGGGAAAAGCACCTGTAGGCAGGGGTAGCCAGATGGCAGGGGAGATACTGGCAAAAGGGGCAGCTCTTGCAAAGTTCAAGGATATCATCGGGATCCAGGGCGGAGATCCTGATGTGAAGGCCGAGGACATCTGTCCGGGATCACTTGAATTCGTGGTGAATGCCCCTGCAAACGGGTATGTCATCGAGTTGAATAACAGGTCCCTGATAAGCCTCGCACGGCTTGCCGGTGCTCCCAATGACCGGGGTGCCGGGATCCTGCTTCATGCCAAGAAAGGGAGCAGGGTTCAGAAGGGAGAGCCGATCTTCACCATCTATGCCGAGAGAGGCTGGAGGCTCCAGAAGGCGATCGAGGAGGGGCGCAGGCTCATGCCCGTGGTCGTGGAGGGGATGCTCCTTGACCGGGTGCCTCATGAAGTGACCTGGGAGTGAGACGATCCGGATATTCCCGAAAAACAACTCTCTTTTCCGGACACTGGATATGAACGGGTGAAAATAACACCTGAATGTCGCGATTGCGCTCCCACTCTCTTTTGAGGAAAACACCAGGTCCGTACGTGGTAATAAAAGCGTGTATGGACCCAGCGGGAATCGAACCCGCGTCCTTGGGTCCGAAGCCCAAGAGGATATCCGCTACCCTATGGATCCTTCCCGACATTTGGAATCATAAGATATTAAGCATTTTCGAAGGTACTTATCTTACCATGATACTATCGTCCAGGGAGATACTCTGTCGACTGGGTGAAGACAGCCTCGAGGGAGACCTGGTGATCAGACCGTACGCACAGGAATGCCAGCAGCCCGCCTCGTACGATCTTCGAATCGCCGAAGACATCATACTCCCTCCCGCGCTATGCACACTGGTCCACAGCCTGGAATGGGTCGAGCTGCCTGCGAACCTTGCAGCCACGCTCCGGTGCCGCTCATCGTTCGGGCGGAGAGGGGTTCTCGTCACAGCAGGGTACGTGGACCCGGGTTTCCGCGGTCAGCTCACCCTCGGTCTTATCAACATGGGCACGGATCATATTGCATTGCGAAAGAATGACCGCGTGGTCCAGGTAATCTTTCACGAGGTCTGTGAAGGCGCCGGGATCTATGAGGGAAGGTACCAGGACAGCAGCGGTGCAGTGGAAGCGAGATGAACATGATCCGGACGGAAAGAAAGTACATCGAGATACTCCGCATATTGAATGAGCACCAGGAACCGATGGGTGCGAAGAGACTGTCGGAACTGATGGCAGAACGGGGTTTTGTGCTCAGTGACCGGGCAGTGCAGTACTACCTGCAGTACCTGGACGAGATGGGTTTTACCGAAAAAGTGGGGAATATGGGCAGGGTGCTGACCGCAGAAGGCAAGGCCGAGACAGAGAGTGCCCTTGTTGGAGACAGGATCGGATTCATCATCTCAAAACTTGAACGACTGGCGTTCCGGAGTACGTTTGATCCACAGACCGACACCGGCGATGTCGCATACAACCTCTCGATCGTTCCCGACGACGCGATCGATTGCGTTCTTGCCGGGTTTGATGAGGTGATCGAGGCTCAGTGCGGTTTCTTCTCTTCGTACCGGGTAATCGAGAACGATCCCAGGGTTCCTCCCGGCAATATCGGAATCATGACGATATGCAGTATCACGATGGACGGCGTCTTCCAGAGGCGGGGAATTCCGGTCAGGATGGCCTATGGCGGGCGACTGGCTGTAGAACACGGCCAGCCGGTTACGTTCCTCGACCTTATCGGTTACCGGGGGACGACTATCGATCCGCTGCAGCTCTTCATATCTGCAGGTCTTACATCACTCACATCGCTTGTCACCACAGGGACCGGGACCGCACTTGCAAATATCCGGGAGGTTCCGGCATCTTCGGAGACAAAGGTGAGGGAGATCATTGCGGAGATGAAAAGATGCGGTTTCGTCTATCCCGTGACGATGGGAACGTCCGTATTCAACCTCAAATCCGATCCGTACAGGCTCTCGATAGTATCTTTCTCGGGGATGAACTTTGTCGCCAACATATTCGAGAAAGGGATCGATATCAGGACGGAAATCGGCGCGGGAAATATCCCATTTTCAAAAATAGTCTCCAAAAATTAAGAAACGAAGGCAGGGTTCCATATTTTTTAATAAAATTACTCCGTAATATCCCCTTCAAAACCCGGAGAGCAGCTATGACTCCGGCAGGATCTCCGTATCTTCGCCAGGGATCTCTTTGCCTGATTCACGGACCTCCTGTGACTGTTCAAAATATGCTTTCAGTTCATCAAGCCGTGGGATCTCTTCAAACCCGGCGAGAATGATTATTATTGCCAGGTAGCCTGATGAATGGACAGGATAGTCTCCTGAACGGACCTCAAGGCCCCTGATACTTTTGTCGATCCATCTCCTGACGGTCATGAATCCTTTCATGCTCATCTCATGCGATGGCCCTGCAATGAGAACAAGCGCCTTGGCAGCAGTCTCGAGATCGCACGGAGTGGAAATTTCTTCATATATTGCCCTTTTTGCAAGATCAACAACCCGTGAAGCTTTTTTGTGGTCCTCCTCCACGGATGGGGCGCCGGGCGCCAGCCGGCTTACAAAATCGAACTGGCTCTTTTCAATGGGGGTCATCGCATACCCGATCGTGATGTATCCCATCCCCCTGATGGTGTTTAAAATCTCCCCGGCATCAAGCACCACTTCAGCGATCTCCATAGATCCCCTCTCATTGAACTCGCCGGCTCTCAGTATGAGGCCTATTCTTCGGGCAATCAGGTCATTGATAATATTATAAGCCTTTTTTCGCCTGTCCACGGGCTCCGGCGGCTTCCTGGATAAGAGTTGCTTATAATCAGATGTGAGAAGGTGCAGATAATCAGGTGCCTCCTCCGGGGCATCGAGCTGTTCCTGGATCCGGTGAAGCCAGGTCTCGTTATCAAACAGGATTATTCCGTCAAGGAGTGCCTTGTGTGCAACAACCTGCTCATATGCCTTCGCCGCCCGGACAGCACCGTCACGTGCGCAGGGGAGGATGTACAGGCCAAATACGGGTTCGACCATCGATCTCTTTATCGCGGGTACCAACTCGGGGACTATATCAGGTATATCTCCACCCAATGCCGAACAGATAATTATGGCATCGATATCCCCTGAATCGAGGCTTTGCAGTTTTGTAATAATCTCTTCAACTGGGGCATGCGAGAGGGATTCATCCTGGTTTCCGGGATAGAGGGGCATATAATAGATCCTCTGTTCGTTTGGCACGTTTACCAGCCCGTTTAAGGTATCTGCATCATCATCCACCGCGATCCCTGATAAGCAGTTGATAGAGCCGAACCGCCGGTCGTGGGCATACAGCGTATCAAGCACCCTGCAGCCCCCTCCGCCAAGCCCGACAATCAATACCCGCATACTCGTCACATCACTCCTGTCATTTCAGTCCGCATTGCTGGAACCAGAATAGTCTGCCGCATGAAATATTGGAACAGTATATATCCCGGATATCTGGGAATTATTGGAATCCGGCAATCGAACTGCATTGTTATTGATTCAGATATTGTACTCCATGGATATAAAGAAGTGATGGAATAAAGTGTTTCTTATGATTTTTCCTGGTTTGAAGAGGGTTTTTTCCTTTTCATTACAGGGATGTGGCCGCATCCGACATGGAACAACAACTTCTGCAGATGCCCAATGGCGAACAATCCATACCTCTCATCCGAAAATCTCATTGCGTTCTCGCCGAAATCATGCGTCGCTTTCAGAGAAAAACGCATTATTGCAAGTATTTTCCAATGAATCACGATAATTTTCATGAAAAAGTCAATAAAAAATCATAAATTATTTAATTGTCTGTTCAATATTAGTCACTGAGGTGAATGTACCTTGACAACCTATGGAATAGAATTTGTACCAGGAAACGTTAATGTCAAGCAGGTAGTAAATTACTGCAAGCTTGCGGAATCCAAGGATATCGATTATGCCTGGATCACCAACCACTACAACAACAGGCACTGCTACCCGACTCTTGCAATGATTGCCGCGAACACCACCAGTCTCAAGATGGGTCCGGGAATCATGAACACCTTCACTGACACCCCCGCAGCAATTGCGTCCTTCATGGCTACCTTAAATGAGATCTCGGACGGCCGTGCAGTTCTGGGTATCGGTCCCGGCGACCTTTCAACCCTGCCCAAGCTCGCAATCCAGGGCGAAAAACCTGTTGCACGCCTGAAAGAGGGCGTTTCAGTCATCCGCGAGCTCCTGACCGGTGCTGAAGTCAAGAAGTCCGGAAGGACCTTCTTCGACTACGACGGTGCAAAGCTGACTGGTGTCACGCTCCCGGGCAAGAATGGTATCCCTGTATACATCGGTGCCCAGGGACCGAAGATGCTCGAGCTCGCCGGCATGGATGGCGACGGGTCACTGATCAACGCATCCAACCCGAAGGACTTCCAGGCGGCAATCCCGATCATCAAGCAGGCCATGGAGAAAGCCGGAAGGAAGAAGCACGACGTCGGCGCATACACCGCCATGTCGATCGACTCGGACGAGAAGAAGGCACGCAATGCGGCAAAGATTGTTGCAGCATTCATCGCAGCCGGCTCACCGCCACCGCTGCTGCAGCGTCACGGGCTTGACATGGGCAACGTGGCAAAGATCAAAGAGGCGCTTTCCCGGTTTGACTTCAAGACCGTCGGCGGTCTCGTTGGCGATGCAGAAATCGATGCATTCACCATTGCCGGAACTCCCGACACCGTGAAGCAGAAGTGTGATGACCTGGCAAAGGCCGGTGTCACCCAGATCATCTTCGGATCACCGCTTGGTCCGGACATGACCAACTCGATCCGCCTGCTCGGCAAGTATATCGTATAAGTGCAGTTGAGCACCACGGATCTCTTCTTTTTTCCCATCATTTTAATAGATACGATTCTGAAATAGACTTGGTTGAACCAGTATGTTTACCGTGACAGAGGTCCCTGCCGGCGGAAAGATCCTGCAGGTGAGGGAAGAGCATCTCACCGGGCTCCGTTGCAAGATATCCCCAGAGCGCATCAACCGTCGGATCAATACCGAATATTTGCCCGGGGCTTCGGCTGACGCTGCATGCCCGTTTTGTGAAGACTCGGTTCATTCAAGTACACCGACCTTTGCAGACGGCAGCAGGATTGTGGTTGGAGAGAGCGTCACATTTCCAAACCTCTTCCCCTATGCCAAATGGCATACCGTCACCGTCATCTCACCAAGACACCAGGTGGACCGGTTCACTCAAAAAGAGCTCATGGATGCCTTCTCCGGGCAGGTCCAGTCATTTTCTGGTATCGCCGGATACCCAAGCATCAACTGGAACTTCCTCCACTCTTCAGGTGCAAGCATTGCCCATCCCCACCTCCAGGGAATGGTGGACAGGAGGCCGCCGGTTCTTGCCGATAAATACATGCAGGGTTGTTTCCGGTACTACACGCGGCACGGCACCAGGTACTGGAATGACCTGGTCTCTCTTGAACTGGGGGGAGAGCGGTACCTGTTCGGAGACGAGATCCCCTGGCTTGCCCATTCGGTTCCCCTTGGAGAGAGAGAGATCAGGGCAATACTGCCTGTATCAACCCCGGGAGACTTCGAACCATACCTTGATACCTTTGTCAGGGGTCTCCTCGAGGTGATAGATTTTTATCGCCGACTCGGCACCCATGCATTCAATGTCTCTATTTTTTTTGACAGGGATAAGAATAACAGGACTTTTTCAGCATTTTGCTCAATAATTGCAAGAATTAACCCGAATTCCCGATGCATCAGTGATTCGGCGTTCATGGAACGGGTACACCTGGAGCCGGTGATCCTGACGCTTCCAGAAGATCTGCGAACGATGTGGCAGAAATAAAAAAAGATTTTTGGGTTTTACTCGGGCTTGCTGATGAGTTTCGTCTTGGAGACGAGAGTCCCGTCGTTCTTGTGCGGTTTCCTGATAACTGCATCGCAGCCCTTCTCAATCTCGCGGGCCTCGTCACAGAGGACAGTTGCGGCCCTCATCATCTCGTGAGCGCTTGCGACGATCGGGACATAGTTTTCAAATCCCTTTGTCATGAAGCATCCCTTCACATTCACCATCGCGACAGCCGCGGCGATCTCGAATGCCGCACGCGCCTTTGCGTATGCATAGGGATTGGTAAATTCGCCCGCAACAGCCTT
>LKUF01000050.1 GCA_001412335.1 Methanolinea sp. SDB | reverse complement strand
GACGGGGTGCTTGTCAGGATTGGAACAGATCTCAGGCTCGACGGCATAGCCATCAGGTGCGAGAGCGGATCCGCAGAAGAATTTTCGCGTGCTGTTGCAGCCGTCGAGGCGAAAGCCGACCTCCCGGAGGTTCTCATGGCAGGAGAACCCGGGATCATGGAGGCGGGACTCTCAGTCTGCGGCGCATTCCGGCCACTGATATATGCGGCAACGCATGAGAACTATCAGGGCATGTGCGCACTTGCCGGGAAATTCGGGTGTCCACTCACGATCAGGGCCGAATCGCTTGAGAGCCTGGCCGAACTCTCGGCGCTTGCAGCGAAGGAGGGCGCCCCTGCTCTTCTTATCGATCCATCGGCGACCACGCTCTCGGACTATATCAAAAGGGCCACCGCTATCCGTCAAAATGCCGTCTCGAGGACCGTTTCCGATCTTGGATACCCGATATTCTTCGATACGACCGTAACCGGGATGCAGGACGCCGCCCTCGCTCTCGGAGTGGACAAGTATGCCTCGGTACTGGTCTGCGATCGTCTCTCCATCCCTTCGAGGAATGCACTCCTCACCCTGCGCCAGAACATCTACACCGACCCCCAGAAACCGATCCAGATGAACCCGGGAATCTACAGGGTTGGCGAACCTGTGCGGGATTCGCCGGTATTTTTGAGCGTGAATTTCTCTCTCACCTACTTTACCCTCCAGGGGTACCTGGAGGCATCCGGCGTCCCCTGCTACATGCTGGTGGTCGATACGGAAGGGTACTCGGTACTGACTGCCGTTGCGGGAGGAAAGCTGAATGAGACCCTTGTTGCCGAATCGATAAAGAAGACCGGTCTCGAATCGGAAGTAGATCACCGGACACTGATCATCCCCGGGTACGCAGCCCCGCTCTCGGGAAAGATCGAGGATGAGTCCGGCTGGAAGGTCCTTGTCGGGCCCAGGGATGCAGCAGGAGTCGCAGAGTTCCTGGAGAAAGAGTGGAAGAAATAAGATGCCTGCCGTTACATTTCTGCCGGGTTTCCGGAAGATCAGTGTCGAGCCGGGATCCACGATACTGGACGCGGCCCAGAAGGCCCAGATACACATGAACGTGGTCTGTGGAGGTGAGGGAAAATGCGGAAAGTGCATTGTATTCGTAAAAAGCGGCCGTGTCGATTTCGATCGGGAAAAATTCGGGCGGTTCTTCTCACCAGGCGAGATCGATGAAGGTGCGTGCCTTGCCTGCCAGGCGGTTCCGCTCGATGACGTGCAGATATTTGTCCCTGAAAGCTCCCTGATCCAGGAACAGAAGATATTGATCGATGCACTCGGCATCGAGACAGAATTCAACCCGGCAGTCTGGAAATATGCGCTCGAACTGGACCCTCCATCGCTCGAGGACCCATCACCCGACCTGACGAGGCTGCTCTGGGGGATCGAGAAGAGCGGTGGGCCCCGGGAGAACAAGATCTATGTCCCGCTCGAGGTTATCCGCCGGATTCCGGCGGTTCTCAGGGAGAGCGGCTGGAAGATCACCGGGACAGTCACCCTGGTCCCCGGGGGATACCGGCTCATCGATGTCGAGAAAGGCGACACATCCGGAAACCTGTACGGGGCCGCAGTCGACCTTGGGACGACGACCATCGTGGCCTATATACGAAGCCTGATCGACGGTGAGGTGGTCGGGGTTGCCTCGAACTACAACAAACAGATCAGCTGCGGGGAGGATATCCTCTCACGGGTCAACTACGCCCGGAAAGGCGGACTCTCCCACCTCCAGTCCCTCGCAGCCGAGAGCATCAACAATGCACTCACCTCTGCCGCGAACAATGCGGGAATCGATCTCGACGACATCTACGAGGTCGTCGTCGCCGGAAACACCATCATGACCCATATCCTGATGGGGATCAATCCAGCCTACATGATCGAGGAGCCATACGTCCCTGTCGTGAAGAGATACCTGACCTCTTCCGCATCCAGGGCCGGTATCGCGGTCAAGGAGGATGCCGGGCTCTTCATCTTCCCGGCCGTCAGCGACTATATCGGCGGAGACATCATCGCAGATGTCCTGGCCTCCGGGATGAGAGAGAGCGAAGAGATATCACTCCTCATAGATATCGGCACGAATTTCGAGGTTGTCCTTGGAAATTCAGACTGGATGTTCTCGTGTTCGGGGGCAGCAGGGCCGGCACTGGAGGGCGGCGAGGTTCTCTTCGGCATGCGGGCCAATCCCGGGGCGATCGAAGAAGTCTCCCTCGACCTGGAGACACTGGTCCCGGAATATCGTACCATCAACCAGATCAAGCCGAAAGGCATCTGCGGATCCGGCCTCATAGACCTGCTGGCCGAGCTTCTCAGGGCCTGCATCATCGACCGGACCGGGCGGATCAACACCTCGATCTCCCACGAGCGGGTTCGAACCGGGAGATACTATCCCGAATTTGTCGTTGCCTGGAAACACGAGACTGGTATTGAGAAGGATATCGTGATCACCGAGAACGATATCAAAAATCTGATCATGAGCAAGGCATCGATCCTTGCGGCATGTCTCACACTGATGAACCAGGCAGGCATCAGGAGGGAAGATATCTCGAATATCTACTTTTCAGGCGCGTTTGGCAACTATATCAACAAGGAGAATGCCATCATCATCGGGCTTATTCCTGAAGTGCCGCCAGAGAAGATCAAGAACATCGGCAACGGTGCAATCGAGGGGGCGAATATCGCTCTGTTGAACAGGAAGAAGAGAAAGGTGCTCGACGAGATAGCCCGGACAATGGCATATATCGAGCTGAACGCCGAACCGTCGTTCATGGATGAATACACGAGGAGCACGTTCCTTCCCCATACGGATCTTGCACAATTCCCGATGGTCGAAGAACTGCTCGAGGCCTGCCGTATCAGGAGGGGCTGACCCGTGGCAAAAAACTTGCAACCCACCGAAAGCCTTGCAACCGGCGTCGGCGCCCTTCCCCACACGGACCCGGTCCGGGCCTGCGATGACGTGATCGGGATATTCGCCAGGTTCCCATACGTTCCCACCCTCCCCAACCGATCAGTAAAAGAGGGCATTGTCTTCTGCGACTCCCCCCGTGTTCCGGGAGCAGAGATACGGGACAACAAACTGCTTGTGGGAAAGGAGAGGGATCTCATGCCCGAGATGGAGCGGGTATATCTTGACTACCTCGAATTGAATTACCGGGAATATGGAATAGAAACGGAATATGGTTCAGGATTTGCAGAGATGCAGAGACGGGATCTCTCAGGCGCACGTACCCTCAAGTGCCAGATTACCGGGCCGGTTACATTCGGGATGCAGGTGACCGATACCAACCGGCGCCCGATATACTATGACGAGCAGTTTGCCGACCTTCTGCCAAAGATCAGTGCGTTACGGGCACTCTGGTGCGAGAAGGAGATGTTGAAGATCCCTGGAATCTCCGAGACGCTGGTCGTGTTGAACGAGCCCTATCTCGCAGCACTGGGCTCGTCAGTCATCCCCATCCAGGTCGAGTCGGTCAGGGCCGGGTGGGAAGACGTCTCTTCAGTCCTCGACGGATGCCTTGGGATTCACTGCTGCTCGAATACCGACTGGAAATTCATTTTTTCACTGAAACCTGCATTCCTCTCATTCGATGCCTTCACATGCGCAAAGGAGTTCCTCCTGTATCTGGATTCCCTGGCAGATTTCATGGAGAGCGGGGGCGTTGTCGCGTGGGGGATTGTTCCTGCAGACTACACGGTATTTTCGGTGCAGTCAGAGGATAGCCTCATTGAACAATACCAGGAGATCAGGAGAAGAGTCACAGAATATGTCGATCCGGTCATATTCGATGCCCAGTCGATGATCACGCCCACGTGCGGCATACGGTTTTCAGACGAACAGGGATCCCGTGAGATCATGGAATGTGCGTGCCGGATCTCCGAATTGATCAGAGGGGAATGATCTTACACATGAATCCGTTTTCCGTGGCTGTTACCGGGAAGGGCGGGACCGGGAAGACGACCGTCTCCTCTCTTCTCGTCAGGTCTCTTGTCGAATCCGGCCAGACACCTGTGCTGGCAGTCGACGCAGACCCGAACGCCAACCTCCATGAAGCACTGGGAGTGCGGCCGGGCGAGACCCTCGGGAGCATGAGGGAGGAGGCCTTCACCAGGAGTATCCCCCCGGGGATGTCCCGGACCCAGTACATCAGGCTCAGGTTCAGGCAGGTCCTCAATGAGCAGGAAGGCTACGATATCCTGACAATGGGAAGACCCGAAGGGAGCGGATGTTACTGCTTTGCAAACGATCTTTTGCAGACCTCTGTCCGGCTGCTTGAGAAGGACTACCGCTTTCTCATTATCGATAACGAAGCAGGCATGGAACATATCAGCAGGGGTACCATCGGTATTCCGGACCTTCTCCTCATCGTCACCACCCCGGGGGTGAGGGGGATCCGGACTGCCGCCAGGATCCATGAACTTGCACAGTCCCTTGGGTTGGAGTCCGTTCCAACGGGACTGGTCTTCAACCGGTACAAGGGGGAGAAAACGGATATGATACCGGGCCTTCCGCAGCCTCTCGCATGGATACCTGAGGACCCGTCCATCGAAGACGCCGACGTGCAGGGGAGACCTGTTGCAGGAATAGGGCACTCGTCACCGGCAATGGTTGCAGCACGAGCGCTATCGAAAAAGATCATCGATTGTGCAGAAAAAAGGCAATAAATAATCCGCTCATATCGACCTGCTCAGTTGCTCTATCTGGTACAGGATAAAATCGAGGAAGTCCTGAAATGCCTGGATGATCTGCTCCATGATGTATTCTGACCATAAAACGAATGTATAGATCGCACCCGCCTCCTCCTGCGGGGCGTCACCGTAGTTAATCGTGATCGCAAGCCCGATGATGACCACGAGTGCCAGCAGGATAACAATGAGCAGCATCGCAATCATCAGGATAGTAAATGAGCTTGATCTCATCCTCTGTTACCATAAGAGCGTAATCGCTATTTAACTTATCATATCGATTGCGGTGCGGGAATGACTGATCCCTGCATAAAACTCCAGAAAGAAAGGTCTTTCAATCAGTCTGGCCTTTTTCCTGTCTGCTCTCGATTACAAGCAACACGAGGAGAATTACGGAGAATCCGAGCACGATGATGGCGAGGAAGGCAGCGACCCAGAGCATCACTCCCTGCTGGTAGATGAATCCCGACCAGAGAAGTGCAACAAAAGAGATGAGATAGTAAAAGACCCATCCCCTGGGGTCTGCAAGTGCCATGGTACATCATCATTTCTCATGATATATAAATAGTTTTCTTTTTCCGAGAATAGAAAAATGGCACCCTTTCCGGCTCGAATCGCGAAAATGAAAAAGAGATTTAAGGAGAGATGATCCTGGTGATTAGGTATGAGATACATTGTTGCCACACTCGTTGTGCTCGCCCTTGTTGTTCCCGGAACAGTCCAGGGACTCGTCAGCTTCAGCGATGGATCGGTCGTCATAGATCAGCCGGTTGCCGATGACCTGATCGTGAGTGGGGGTTCCATCGAGATCAACTCGCCCGTTCAGAGCCTGGTTGCCGCGGGAGGGACAATAGAGGTAAACGCACCAGTGGAAGGGGATGTCATAGCTGCAGGCGGGACGGTGACACTCAATGACGATATTGGTGGAAAAGCCGTCATTGCCGGAGGCACAATCAGGATCAATGGAAACATCAGCCGAAACCTCCTGGCATACGGGGGTGATGTCGCCATATCGCCTTCGTCCGTGATAGGGCGGGACGCATCCATTGGGGGCGGAACAGTCACGAACAGGGGCCATGTGACAGGAACACTCCAGGCATCGGGCCAGCACGTGGAGAATACGGGATTTTCCGGTGTGTCCCGGATACATATCGAAGAGGAAGACTCCCTGGATATGGTGGCTTTCCTTATTGCTCTCCTTTTTGCCCTTGGGATGCTCATTCTCGGGTTGATTCTCCTTCGCCTGTGGCCTGGCAGGTTCCGGGCGGTTGGCGGGAGGATCCAGAAAAGACCCATTCTCTCTCTCGCTCTGGGAATTGGTGGACTGATAGGAGGTGTGCTGGTGGTCGTTCTCCTCATGATCACTGTCGTCGGTATACCGGTTGCCGTTCTCCTCCTGCTTGTGTTGATCGCAGGGCTTCTCCTGTCCACCCTTTTTATCTCCCTTGACCTGGGAGACCTGATCTGTTCATGGCTGAACCTCGAATGGAAGGAGTGGCAGAGGTACATCCTTGGATTCGTCGTGCTCTATGGATCGTTCCTGATCCCCATAGCAGGACCGATCGTCATCATACTGGCAACAATCACCGGATTCGGAGGATTAGTAGGCGCATTATACGAGAATCGGATATATTTCATTGAACGATCCGGGTAACACCCGTCGTTTTTTTCCATGCGATATTTTCCATGAAATATATCGAACCTTCCGGGATTTTTGCACCTATCAATATGACTATATAGTGGCACAAACCCTACAACTCAATGCGGTATATTCCAACCAGAATGGCGATCCCGTGCAGGAGCATCCCGTCTTTCCTGCATGTTGGATTCGCCATGATATTTTCCCCCGCCTTTTGGTCGGATGAGGATCCAGGTTCCGCAGGAGAGGTATGAATGTCCAACGACAAAGAGAGAGATGAGGTGAAGATCTCCGAACTCGAGAGGGCGAAGATGTCCCTCATGAATCCTGAAATTATTGCACATAAACTCGATTCGAGAACGATCGATGAAGTGGCCAAACCGATCATCGAACGAACGCTCAAAGAAGGCATCGAGACAGTCTGGGACCGCTTCGAGATACAGCAGCCCCCCTGCAGGTACTGCTCGGCAGGGGTGTCCTGCAGCAGGTGTGCCATGGGCCCGTGCAGGATCATGCCAGGTATCCGGGAACGGGGCGTCTGTGGAGCTGATGCTGATCTCATCGTGGCACGAAACCTCCTTGATACGCTTACCACCGGAGCTGCTGCACACTCCGACCATGGGCGTGACATCGTTGAGACCCTCTACAAGACGGCTATCGGCGAATCGGACGGCTACGTGATTACAGACGGTCAAAAACTCAACGTTCTTGCAGCAGAGTTTGGCATCGACGTGGATGGACGATCCGAAAACGACGTTGCCAGGGATCTTTCGCTGGCCATGCTCGAAGAGTACGGGACGGTAAAGAATCGCCTGCAGCTGACAGAGAGAGCCCCGCAGCAGACGCGGGATCTCTGGGACAAAGCAGGGATAACTCCCCGGAGCGTCGACAGGGAGGTCGTCGAGTCGATGCACAGGGTCCACATGGGAGTGGGCGCAAGCTATGCAAATATCCTCCTCCATGGACTGCGGACGGCACTCTCGGACGGCTGGGGCGGGTCCATGTTTGCAACGGAGATCTCTGATGTGCTCTTCGGGACACCGGC
>LKUF01000049.1 GCA_001412335.1 Methanolinea sp. SDB | reverse complement strand
GAGACGGAACCGGCATCTCGGACAGGTTTATCGGTGCCGTCCCGACTGTCGGCACTGAAGACAACGGCCAATTTTACTTCACGGGTTTTTGCCGAGCCATCGGGCTGCTTCCCCTTACGCCCCTCGGTCTCTTCCTTACGCATCGGACACCCTGTCCCGTCAATGCCTACATACATGGTCTCGCTACAGGGAGAACCCTCGATAACTTCCGATTTTTCCGTGTTCACGATTTCCTCTCCCAGAGCTTCGGCCGCCCGCTCGACCTGTTTGCTGCCCACATGAAGGGCCGCCAAATGCTTGATCATCAGACTGCTTTCGCGAAAACTCAGCACCCCGGCAGTATGGCCGATCATGCGTTTCACTCCTGCCGAAAGGCAGTCCCTGTCAAACCTGAGGGTCTTGTCCAGTGGAAAGAACCCCCTGCCATTTCCGTCGTTGTAGTAAGCTCTCTTCAGGGTAATATCGCCTAAGACCGTTACAAAGGTTTTCTCTCTTTTTCCCGCATAGGTGAAGACCGTACCGTCAGGCTGTGTAATAGAGGGTGCGATATCATCGGTGGCAGAGTTGAGCATTGATTGGAGGAGGTGCGCTCCTATGCGCAGAGAGCTTTCCCGCACAACACCTTCCAGGGTTTCAAAATCAATAGATCCCTTGAGGGCCTGCTGCACAAGATCGGAAATCTCATGTTCAATCGCCTTCCTGATTTCTGAGTTTAGCCCTTTTTTTCGGCCTCTCTGGAGGCCTGCTTTCTTGCTTCAAGTTTGGCATCGCAGATCTTGATATTGACCTCGGTGTACTCGCGAACCAGTTTCTGGAACTTGTGATAGGTATCAATCTGAGCAAAGGCGGTTTCCACGCAGTCTTTTGGTATTGCTTTTGAAACAGTTTTCCCTTCCACGGCTCTTGTGACCATCCACAACGGTCCGTGTCCTTTTGAACCCGGTTTTGCACAATGGCAATAGGGTTTTCCGCACTTGCGGTACCGTGGCGAAAGAGAGCCTTGTCTGAAATCATCCAGCTCACTGATGGTGTGCAGGAGCTGCTTTTTCCTGGTAAGAAGTTCTTCGATTTCCGTTGTCTGGTGCATATTCCCTCCCTGTGCTATACCGTACGTATATAATACGTACAGTATAGCACATAAAACATAACACCTGAAGGAATTGTTCAGCTTTTTACGAAATTGTCGTGCACCC
>LKUF01000048.1 GCA_001412335.1 Methanolinea sp. SDB | reverse complement strand
GATACCGCCTGTGCGAGCCTATTGGACGTTATCGCAGGGGGTGGCGACCTTACAGCACTCGAACTGGTCATTATAGACCTGGACGGTTCGTATAACACGCAAAAACTCTGGACCGAATCAATAATCGATCCCGAGGTTTCGCTTGCTGCAAAACTCCGCAATACCATTGAAGACGATGACCGGGCACGTGATATATCCCGGATAATCCTGACCCTGGTTTCCGGAGAGGAGCGGGTCTCGTATAAGCTCTCTCCCGGAACCAGCGTGTTCGTCGAACTTGCAGAGCCCGTCCCCTTCCCGGAGTTCCCAGATAACGTTCCCGAAGAGACGAAACGCATGCTCTTTATCATGAAAAATTTGAGGAACATCACCGAATCGAACATGCAATCAACCGGATTTTTGGACGCGTTGAAGCAGAGGAGCAGGATCGCGGAGCTGTTCGGGACCACCGCAGTGAAATCGGCACATAGCGGATTGCTCCCTGGGCAAACGCCCGGATCAAGGATTGGGGGAATTTCCACAGAAGATGCGGAGTTGTCACGCATTGGGACTGTAACTGCGCCAGATTCAGCGAACATGATCGGTTATTCGATTAGTTCTCGTGATCAGGGAGGACGTCTCCTGCAATTCATCCAGGGGACGACTTCAACTGTGGGATCGGATGGGGTCCCCGGGGGAGTGGGGGTTTCGTCCACGAGATCGGAGATCATCGCCCAGGCAGGAGGGGGGGATGAAAACCCCTGATCTCTCCCGCCTGATTGGATCAGGAGACGAATCAATCTTTGGCCTTGCTGAATACCGGATTGGAAGAGGATAATAAAATGGAATTAAAGGAAAAAATGAGCGAAAACTCCAGGATTGGAATCACTGTCATCATTTTGGCAAGCATGATGCTTGTGCCGGGTATTGCTGCTGGAGACGGACCTGCCTTTCCAGGATACATCGAATCCGTAACTCCGGGTGTTTCTGTCGATGTTGTGATCAGGACAGGCGGAGATACGCAAACCGGCCAGAACGGACTCGCTGAAGTTCCTGAAGATGAGTGCGTCATGACAGAATTGTCACCAATTTCCGCACATGATTTATTGGATCTCTTTTCGATATCGAGGCTTGCGCAGATCTCTTCGATCAGCGAATATGAACCAACGATTTCCAGTATGCACGGTGAAAATACGGAATACCGGGTTTCCGGATCAATCGCCCGGGTGACCCAGAGCACATCTTCGAGATCGGATATCATCTCCCGGGCAAGAGGGACAGGATAACCCTCTCCCCCTTTTAATTATACACTTCCCACCAGGTTCACCGCCACAGCAGTTCCATCCGCTCCTCGTTGGATCCGACATCCTTCATTCCTTTTCGCTATAATCGTGGGTTTCCGCCCGGCAGCCGGGCTGGGCCCCCCGGGCTCTTTCCATGTACCTGCACTACGAGAAATTCACACGAATAACAACGTGCAAATGTTGTTTGTAAAAAAAGGGATTCAGGGGAGTATCTCACGCCGGTGAGAAATAGATCGCCTGGTCGTAGAGGATCTCGTTGCAGACCGGCCCTATACCCGTCTCCTCCTCGACGTATGTCCTGAACGCGATACGGATAGGGACAGTTTCGGGAATCCCGAGACCTCCACAGCAGCACGGAACCTCGGTGCATCCCGCCTCCCCGTTGCAGTGCCGTGCAAACTTCCACACGTAGAAGAGACCGGCATCGGGGTTCCCCGGCAGGTAGGAGTTCGCCGAACCTGCGATATCGGCATCGGTGACCGCGACGACGCCGTTCAATGCCTCTGTCCCATAGACGGCGATATTCGTATACAGCACCTTCCCGGTTGCCTGGTGGTTGACACCATATACGATGAGGAAGTCATCATCGCCAAGGAGGTAATCGCCGTTTCGCAGGTAGAGTGCATCCCGGTTATCACCCAGTGCATCGGTTTCCCGCTGGAGCGAATCGAACCCTTCGAGGACCCAGATATCGGTTTTGTTGCCGGAGACGACCATCCCGTCTCCGTGCCGGGCGATGATGGCCTCCCGGAGCATTTCCTGGTCATCCAGGAAGTCGAGTTCGTGGGCGTCGCCCGTTCCCCTGATGAGGAGATGAGGCACGCCGTAGGGTTGTTGTGTATGGGTGATGTTGGGGGTGATCCTGAAGACGCGGCCGGGAGTGCTGTTCATGTACTCCATCCCGAGCGTCTCGTTTGCAAAGAAGGCGAGGCGGTGTATGAACGCGATGGTATCCGAGGTGTTCGCCAGCCCCATCCTGATGAGGCCGGACGGGATGATGTCGTCGTTCATCATGTTCGTGGAATACCCTGCACGGAAGGCGGCTTTCCGTACCAGTTCATTCGTGCCCCTGTCTCCGGTAGTGATGATCATGACCGGTTTCTGGTAGGGACCCGATGAGACCTGGCCTGGTATGCTGCCGGTCTTGATCCGGTAATTGTTGACGGTGTCCCCGAGACTTGCGAAGATCCTGGCGTAGTCACCCAGTTCATCGAACCAGCGTGTCCCGATGTAACTCCGGTAGCTGAAGTATTTCACTTCGGGGGGCGTGGTCCCCACGAAGACGATCGCCTCATCGGGTTCCATGAAGTAATCCAGCCAGAGGCCCTTGTTGTCCGGCCTGATGGGAGCATCGGAGACCCTGCCCCCCTGGGCAAGACCCGGGTATCCCGGGAGCTTGTAGGTGAGGTAGGGGGTGCTCGGGTTGTTGCCGTAGCAGCTCGGGATGATCTGCGCATCATACATGGCAAGGACGTCGAACAACTCAAACTTCCCCTCCTGGACGGTGAATCCTTCCCGTTCGAGTGCCGAGATGAACGCACCTATCTTCTCCGACCCGTCGCCTTTCTTTGGCAGCGTCACGAAGAGGAACTTCTCCTGCCCGGCGACCACCGTTGCCGTGCGGTTGACAGTCACATATCCCATCTTCGATAACGAGACCGCGTGTTCTCCGGGCTCAAGATCTCTCGCGACGAGCGGGGTCGCCCCTGCCTGTTCTCCATCCAGGAAGACCGATGCTCCCGACGGTGAGGACTGGATACGCAGGCTCCCGTAGAGGGGAGCAAGCGTCGCGGTTACGACGGTCGGTCTTCCGGCAGTAATAGTCACGTTCCTTTCATACGGTGCGTACCCGTCCTTTGCGAGAACGAGTCTGTACACGCCGGGCTCGATGCCGGAGACCGTTCCTGGGGTTCGGCCCATCTCATCACCGTCAAGGAGGATGGTCGCCCCGGATGGGACAGAGATGACGCTCAACACCCCGGAGGAGATCGGAGTCCTCGTCGGGGTGGGACCGGGACCTGACCCGGTGGCATGGACGACGAAGACCGATATCGGCTGGATCCCTGACATCCCGGGAGGCGTGTCAGGGCAGAGGTTTGCCGACGCCTGCCCGGAGACGAAGAGGACAGAGAGGCCTGATCCGTCTGCAGGATCCGTGTATACGGCCTCCTCGCCGGGGAGGAGGGTGCCGCTCCATACTTCCGCACCGTTCCGGGAGATCGTCACGTTTGTCGCCTGTGCCGTGCAGACCGCACCGGAACAATCCCCGCAGTCGGGCTGCGTCTCGACGTCCAGGGCGTATCCTGCGACCAGCGGTGCACGGAGGAGGCCCAGCTCACCAAACAGGTCGGTCGCATGGAGCGGCTCCGATGAATAGAGGGGTTTCAGGACACCGATACTGATCCATCTCTCCCCCTTTGTCCCGATGCTCCCGGCCATCACGGACGATCC
>LKUF01000047.1 GCA_001412335.1 Methanolinea sp. SDB | reverse complement strand
GAGTACGGGGGCGGGCCCGGGAACGGTCCAGGAAGCTGGCCCAGAAGCATTTACCGGTATTCCGTTGCGACCGGGAAAAAAGACCTGGTGATCGCCGATACCTCGTGGAAGCGGGATCTCGATGTCTCCGGCGACCGGTATGCATGGAGCGACGGCAGGGGGATCTTCGTTTATGACGAGGGGGACCACCGCCTGCTGCTCCTGTACAGCTCGAGGGCGCAATACGACCCGCGTATCGAGGGGAACGTCGTTCTATGGGAAGAGAGGGACGACGACACGTCTCGGCTCGTCGTCTATGACCTCGTGTCGGGTGAGCACAGAACCGTGGTCTCGACCGCTGATCGTCTCGACCACCCGGCAATATCGGGAGACCGGCTGGTGTACTGCGAGGGGAGGGTCGGCGATCACAGGGTCATGCTTGAAAATCTCACGACCGGCGAGCGGACGGTACTCTGCGCCGGGCCCGAGTGGCATGCGATGACGGCGATCGACGGGGACATCGTGGTGTGGGTCGACATGAGGGACGGCCCCTACCAGGTCTATTTCTATGACCTCGGGACCGGAGAATCGGGACCGGTGGATCCCTCGGGGGCGTACCAGATGTACCCCGAGGTCTCGGGAGACCTGATCGTATGGGAGGACTACCGGAACTGTTCCCGCCTCCTCCCGGGGACTATCGAGGAGTACGGGGATGTGAGGCTCTACGACCTGAGATCCAACATGTCAAGGGTCATCGCGGAAGCGCGACCCGGGATGCAATTTCCGAAGGTATCCGGGGGATTCGTCGTCTGGTCCGAAGGATGCGACAGTTCACATGATATCTTCCTGTATAATTATTCGGGTGAAAGGACGGATTTGCCGGCCGGAGGGGTCCGGGGGGATTATTCGGCCACCCCGACGGCTTCCCCATCCCGGGATACCCGGGTGCGGCATTACAGTACTATTGGCAGGGGGGAGATCGAATGGTATGTTCTCGAGACTTCACCAGGAGACCCGGAGATCCTGATCGAACTACGATGGGACGACCCGTCATCGTCACTCTCCATGTCGGTTGTAAGTCCGGGCGGATCGACTTGGCGTTTTTCCGATCCCGATGATACTATAACCGATCAGGCTATCAGGATGACCGTTTCGGGCCGGGCCGCGGCTCGCGACGTGCCAGGGAGGTGGACCCTGGCGGTATCGGGAGACGAGGTCGACGGAAGAGTCCCGTATGATATCTGCTGGTACTAGGTGGGCGTGGAACATTCGATATGGCATCCTTTCGGAATGCAGGCACCAGGGATGGAAAGACCGGGTCATCACGTGGATAAACCCCT
>LKUF01000046.1 GCA_001412335.1 Methanolinea sp. SDB | reverse complement strand
TGACTGTGAATCAGCCTCGCGGTATTTTTTCGGGCGGCGGCATTCATTTTGTTGGGCGTACGGGGGCAAGAGCCAGCTTTTGGTGTTTGCATGATGAGGTATCCTCACCAACACAAGATAGCGAAGAGCCAAAAAAGTGAATCGAATTGAGGCGGAGAAAACACCGGATCACGGTTCTATTCTTTTTTAAGATCCGGAACTGCGGATGAGGAAGGCAGTTTACCCCTTTCTCCGAAAATCCAGCCCCCCCTGGGAACCGAAATCTCGAAACGTGCACCCTCTCCTGGTACACCGGACTCGCGAATCCTGATACCGGTTATGGATAAGATCTCGCGGGAGAGGAAAAGCCCAAGACCGGTGTTTTTGTAAAATTCGCGTTTGAAAATACGTTCCTTCTCTTCCTCCGGGATACCTGTGCCGTCATCTGCGCAAAAGATTGATATCTCCCCATCGTCTCTCCGGCAGGAAAACCTGATGGCGGTGATCGGCCCGGCATGGCGGATCGCGTTTTCAACCAGGTTATAAAACACCTTCTGGAGAAGCGGGTCGGCATAGATCCAGAGGTTCCCGAATCCGACATCGAGGGGCACATCACCGAGCGGGAGGGACGAAGCACCCTCCCTGATCACGTCGGCGACATTCTGCCATGCCGGTGATTCAACCCCTATCTCCTGGTAGTTCTTCATGAATTCGACATGTTTCTGGATGTTTGCGGCAATCTTCTCCATTGCATTGAGCGATCTCAGCAGATCAGGGTCGTCGGTATCCTCGCAGGCAAGTTCGAGGTGCATGAAGAGTGGTGTGAGCTGGTTGATGATGTCGTGCCGCGTGAGGGAGTTTAAGATCGCCATCTTCTCGTTTGTCTTTGAAACCGCCTCTTCGGCCCTCTTCCGGTCAGTGATATCCATAATCGAGACGATTATCTGTTTACTCCCAGGGAATAGGCCAACGCTGATGGAGATATCGCGGACCTGACCCTCGCTGTCGATGACCTTCGACTCGTAATAACGGGGGACATCGTTCTTTCCTGCCAGCCTCCGGGAATGGTACCGGATCATCGTATCACGCATCGTCTCATCGACAAGCTGGGGAAATTTCATCCTGTTCTCCACCTCGTCGCGCGTGTAGCCGAAAAATCTCTCAAAGTTGGAGTTTACCAGCGAGATCATCCCGTTTTGTTCGACAACTGCCATTGCAGTTCCCGAATACTCGAATATGGTCTGGTATCTCTCGATGAGATCTTCTGACGTCTTTTTCAGCAGTGAATGCACTGCAGCCCGGTCACGGATGGCACGGTGGTATTTCAGCTCGAGAAGTCCGATCTCATCGCCGAGCCGCGAGAGGGAGAGGTAAATCTTCTCGCTCTCCTGCTCTGTGAGTCCTTCGAGGAGCGGATACAGTTCCTCCCTGAATGTCTCGAACTTTTTCATGGTATATCCGGTGAAAAGGAGATGATTGCAAGGCTCAGACTCTCATTATGGAAGTCGCAGGTGCCCTGCCTGGTATGCCCGATCTCGCCATAGGAGAAGAAGCCGATGAGAGGCCGCTCCCACAGTTCCAGCGCTGCCCTTAACTCGTCATTTACGAGGCTTCCTGCGGCCCAGTGCCGTGCCATGCACGAGAATGCGAGTACCATGTCCGCGGAGGGATGCAGTGCATGGAACTCTCTGATATCCTGGATGGACTCCTCGATTGTTTCCGCGCCAAAACAACTGGAGAAACGGACACTGGCACCCTGCGGGACCGTCCCGGCATAGGTGATCGAGCCAGCCTGGAAGTCTGCAGAGAGACCGGTACGGAGGACCACGGTCCCGTCGGGCCGCCTGATCTGGAGAGGAAAGGTGACTGCAACCTCGATGAGCTGATCGTTCGGGACACGAAGATATTCACCGAGCACCTCTGTTGCAGGTCTCCCGTTGATCGAATGGAGCACGTTTCCCCGAGACTTTGTGACAGTCATCTCGGCCCCGATGCCCGTCCACCCGCATGTGACGACGTTTTGAATAGTAACCCGGGAACGGTCGAAGATGAGTGCCACCGCCCCGTTGGTGCTGTACCCTTCATGGGAGAAGACGCATGTTTCCCGAAAGAAGGAGTCGTCTCCCGCGAGCCCGCCGACGATCGGTGTACCCGGTGGCACAGCCGACCTGATCCCGGACACTATCGCGTCGCCGTCATTGGAGAGGCCTGATATCGCGATGATGAAAGCAGGCTCCCGGAAGAGGTTCGTCCCCTCCACTCCAATCGCCCCCCCGAATTCAAAGCACGAGCGTTCCCCCCGCTCGAACAGGTGGATGGAGAAGAGAGACGGATCGATATCGAGAAAGCAGCAGACGGCAGAACGTTCATGCACGGGGTCTTCTCCGTCCACGCCGAGTATCTCCCCTGCGGTTGACGCCCCAAAGACCGGCACGTGTGCTGATGCCAGAATATCAGCAATTTTTTTGATATCAAGTGCCACCGAGCTGAAGACAAATCCAAAAGTGGGTGAAAACTCTCCCTTCTCCTCCAGTCTATCTTCAATCTCTTCCGCCGACAGGGCGGAAAAACACAGGTGGCCAGGTATCATTATATCAACAGGAACTATGCTTCTTGCTAATATTTATAGGGAAACGATTAACGCCCTGACTGGTTTTATCCCGGCTATAAAGAACCAGGCAGATATATCGAGTCTTTTCAATGCAAATTGTTTGCCTACTCTATATCTAAAAAAAGAA
>LKUF01000045.1 GCA_001412335.1 Methanolinea sp. SDB | reverse complement strand
ATCAATCCTACCCACACCAGGTAGAAAAGAGCCCCAAAGTCACATATAACAGTTGAAAACACGATCTCTTCGCGTGAACACAAACAGCAAATAGCAGTATCCATCCGGCTGAAAAATCCTGGTAAAGGACCAGGGTCCTATTTTCCAATACCGTAATATTTCTTCACAAATTCCCGTATCTTCTCGGATTCAATCCAGCCTCTGTCGAGCTGGCTTATGGTCCTGTCGATCTCACGTGCCTGGTGCTGGATCTTCTCATTTATCGGACCACCCTCGAGGTCCGCCAGGCCGACGATCACCTGCATGGGGTTTCGGATATGGTCCCCAAGAATTGCAAACTGCTCGATGTTCTTCTCTATCTGTTCGTAGGCTACCCGTTTCTCCTCTTCGATCTGCTTCTGCCGGGTGATATTCCGCATGATCGTCACAACCCTGACGACTTTCCCATCTTCAAATACGGGGATTTTGCGCGTTTCGAAGATGAAGCGTTTATTCTTGATATGGATCTCGTCATTTGAGATCTGCATGCGGCCAGTCGAGAAGACGTGACTGAACTCCTCAACAATTTTCTCCCTGAGGCTGGGGAGCACCTCATCGATACGCCTTCCGATCACGTCACCGGTCACTCCGCCGGCCTTCAGCCATCTTCCAAATATTGAGTTGATGAGTATAAGGTGCAGATTGTGGTCAAGCAGGTATATCCCGTCACTCATGGCATCGATGGTCGCCCTGTACTGATCCTTGGATGCCGTCAGTGCCTCCTCGACCTGCTTCCGGTCCGTGATGTCGGTGAGCACTGCGAGGATAACCCGCTGTTCCTGGTACCGGAGAAGCGTCGTGTTCATGATGGCGATTCTCTTCGGCATGTCAGGAACCCGGATCTCGACCTCGTAGGGCTCGACCGGCTCACCATTCATGGTTTTCAGCGTATTCTTCCTGACTATCTCCCAGTATTCAGGTGCGATGAAATCGTACACGGACGCATTCGAGAGCTCCTCGATACCCTTCCCCACCGCTGAAGCGGTTGCGGGATTGGCAAAGATTATCCTGTCAAGGGAGAAGACCAGCACATAATCAGGAATATTCTCGACCAGCCTCTTGTACCGTTCCTCGCTCTCCCCCAGCGCCTGGGCCGAGATCTTCTCCTCGGTCACATCAGTATACACTCCTTCCAGGTACCCTTTCCGGGGAAAGATGCGGGCCCAGAACCGGGTCCATATGATACTGCCGTCCCTTCTTCTGAAACGGGCCTCAAAATTTGATACCGTCGTATTTTTCACAAGGCGCGAGATCATCTCATCGCGGGTGCCTTCATCCACATAGTTGTGTGAGAAGGAGAAATTTTCAATAAATTCCCGGGAATTCCTGTATCCAAACATCATGGCCATGTGATCATTGGCCTCGAGGACCTTCCCGTCCTCTATCCGGCTCCTGACCAGCCCGACCTGTGCATTGTTGTAAAGCCCCTGGTACCGCTCCTTGCTCTCTTTTAAAGCTTCTTCGGTATTCTTTCTCTCTGTTATATCGACAATGGTAAAAACCATCATCTTTTCAGGAAGTCTGCCCGCCGATATGAGCACAATAATTGTGTCATTCCTCTTAGTCAGGAGGCTTGACTCAAAGTCGGTTGTCGTTCCCTCCCGGCTGATCAAATGAATAAACCGGTCGTATTCCTCCCTTCTGTGCCATATCTCATGGAGGGATCGCCCGGTCAATTCACCCGCCCGGTATCCAAGGATATCTGCGCCCCGATCATTCACCTCCTCGATCAACATCTCCTCGGGGTTATAGCGGACCAGAAAAACCCCGGCTTCGGAATAATCAAATATTCCATGGTATCGGTCTTCCTTTTCCTTGAGATTGCTCGAGAGGGAGGCGACTATGAGACCGATGGCTACCAGCACATAGAACCTGGCGGTTGCGGAGGTGATACTGTCGATATCAGGGTATGTCATGAGATACACCATTGCAAGGTACGTCATCGCAACGATCACCGTAAAAACGATTCCTCTTCGTGGGAACCAGTACCCGGCGATAACTATCGGCAGGTAGAAGAGATGCGGGGTCACAACGGAGACACCCCTGATAAGCCCGTAATAGTTTAAAACGAATGCAAAAATGGTTGTAACCGCCAGAATTGCAATCCAGACGTCCCTCTGGCCCAGTATGGCCGGAAATTTTATTCGCCAGAACTCGCCTTTCACAAGAATCCCCCAGTGCAGGGAGGAGATGCTGAACCGAAACCGAAAGCCACCCTATCTTCCCCAGCGGGTGTCATCAATGGAAATCCCCCTGACATGTCAGACTGCCCGCAGCAATACACGATAGTGGTTGTTTATCATAATAAAGAGTTACTTTCATGGCCGCGGACATAAGGCCAAAATCCCCGGGAGCAGGAGAAAAAACGATTATTTTCTCCTGGAGAGGTGGTATTTCTTCATGAAGAAGAGAAAAGACCTGTTCTTTTTCTTTGCGGTATCTATGGAGAAGAGGTTGAGGATATCAACCATGTAGGCCACCCGGGATGTATACCTGCGGGGGATCCTGCGGTTGAAGTCCTCCTTTGTGACCTGGTCGGTATACCTGGGTGGATGAACTCCAAGCCTTGCTGCGGCATGATCGTCCACACCTGCCAGGTACCAGCTCTCTATCTCCTTTACAATGACCATTATGTCGTCATCGTCAACTGCGCAGAAACGATGTCGTATAATGTGTTTCTTTGCCTTCACACCCGGTGCTTCGTCGATATCTGCGACAAGGATGAAGTCGTGCCCAAGTGACGAGACGGTTTTTATGAATTTGCATACCTGTGTGCTCTTCATGCACGCGTACATGATGAGCTCGACCGACTGGTACCTGCCCAAAAAAAGCGGCCGGATGACATTCCTGAAGAATCTCTCGTCGTCATTTCCTTCGACAAAGATGAAAAGCCTGCGATCACTCATTCCATTCCCAACAGATTCTGAATAAAAAGTTCCTCGATACCGATCTCACTCTCCAGAAAATCCTGGATCTCCTGCTTGCTTGCCGGCCGGGATATTCTTGAAAATCCCTCTGCATCGCGTGATATGAGAAGAATATCGTCGATATTCACATTTTTAACCATCTCGGGGTTGTGCGTGGTGATGATTATCTGCTTGTTTCTGGCTGCGTCCTTGAGCATCTCCACCAATCTCGATATGAGATAGGGGTGGATATTTCTCTCGGGCTCTTCGATCACCGTCACCGGGCGGTTCTCAAAATACAGGGCGATGATCAGGGCACAGATATTGAGCGTACCGTCCGATATGAAGGATGCCGGCAGGTACTTGTCTTTGCTATATATTTCTTTCATTTTTAAAAACAACGACATATCCATGAATTTTTCCACGGCGATGTCGTCAACGAAGGGGAGCATGTCCTTTATCAGCAACGAGAACTCGCGTTTCTTTTCCGGATCGTCGATGATCTTTTTTATCACGATTGCAAGGTTCCTGCCGTCCTTCTCAAGCTCGGTTTTCCCCATTATCGGCACTGCTTTTTTCAGAAGCATCGGATCGAAATCGAAGACTTTCATTCCGCGGAAGATCCATTCCATCGGGGGGATTCCGGGGACACTGAGCGGCTGGTTCATGATCAGCCTCCCTGTGGGCAGGTCTTTTCTCTGGAACAGGTGTGGAAAGAGATCTGCATCGCCAATGTCAAGACCGGTAGGGGGGTGTATGCTGTACCGAATAGACTGGTCTACGAGCGTCAGGCTGATTGTTCCCGCTCCCAGATCTTCTACGGCCTGTTGTCCCGAGAGGAAATAATTTCCCGAGATTACCAGGAGATCCCGGGTTATCTCGTAATATTCACCACTATCGGTAAAAGTCAACTCGAATTCGTAGAGTATCTCAAAAGGTTCGAATGAGACGGGAATGGTGTTCCATAACCCGATAACTTCCTCGAGTTTCTCTTCCAGGTTGTAGACTATCCTGAAATTGAATGGTTCATCAGGTCCGATGATAGTGTTTCTCAGGTATTCGACACCTCCCTGAAGTGAAATCGCGTTATTGAGGCCATACTTGGCGATATCGCGAATGAACTTGAAAACCTGGATGAAATTTGACTTTCCGGATGCGTTGGATCCTATGATGATATTGAAGTTGTCCGGCTCTATCGCCATCTTCCGGAAACTCTTAAAATTCGAAACTGCAATCTCCCGTATGGGCATGATTTAGGATTCCTCGTGAAGGGAAAAATAGCTTGTCTCTACGGAATGAAATGATGACTTCCAATGACCATCTGCAAAATTATTGATATTCCCCGTTTTTTCAGGTGGTGATCATGCAGAGAAGGGATACCAGGTCGCTTCGAAAACCACGTGGTTGCAGTCCATGAACCGGAACGAAAAGGTGTTGATGAGAAGGGACCACACATATACAGGGATGGATGCAAGGACTCCGGTAATCGACGCACAGGATCTCAGGAAGACATTCGGTTCATTTGTTGCAGTGAATGATATCAGTTTCTCGGTATTTCCAGGTGAAGTGTTCGGTTTCCTTGGCCCGAATGGTGCCGGCAAGACCACCACCATGAAGATGATTCAGTGTGTCTCGCCAAAATCAGGGGGATCCTTGAAGGTATTTGGCAGGGAAGCCGGGATATACCAGAGATCGATAAAAAAGCGGCTTGGCGTCGTCCCCCAGGAGACCAACCTGGATACCGAATTTACCTGCTTTGAGAACCTGCTGGTCTATTCACGGTATTTTGGCATACCAAAGCAAGAGGCGACTGGGCGAATCGAGGAGTTGCTCGGATTCGTCCAGCTGGAGGAGAAGAGGGATGTTTTGATTGAGCGGCTCTCGGGAGGGATGAAGAGGCGGCTCGTCCTTGCACGGGCCCTCATCAACAACCCGGATCTCCTGGTGCTTGATGAGCCTACAATCGGTCTTGATCCGCAGGCACGGCATCTCATATGGGAGAAGCTGAAGGTGTTGCAGGCGCAGGGAAACACGATTGTATTCACCACACATTATCTTGAAGAGGCCGAGCGCCTCTGCAACCGGCTCGTGATTATGGATGAAGGGAAGATACTCGTCGAAGGTTCCCCTGCAGGCCTGATATCAGGTCACGTAGGTTCCGATATCGTTGAGGCCGAGCACACTCCTGAAGTTATCGCATGCATCGAGAACATGGGGGTCTCCTACGAGGTGTTTGGGGATATGGTCCAGATTTTTACTGACAATCCCCGCGAAGTGGCAAAAAACCTCTTTGATACCTGCAATCCGGGGCATGTGTTCGCCCGGAGAGGATCGCTTGAAGATGTCTTTCTCAAGCTGACCGGGAGGGCCCTGAAGGACTGATGGCGCAATCGGTATACATCCCAAGATTAACCCGTGGTGCATTGACGGTATGGCGTAGGAACTGGGATGTCTTTTTCAAGACCTACCAGGTAAATTTTCTGCCGCCACTTGTCGAGCCGATCCTTTACCTCCTGGCTATAGGGTACGGACTCGGGATGTTTGTAGGGGAGATCGACGGGGTACCATACGTGGAGTTCATTGCCCCTGCCATGGTTGCAATATCGATAATGAACTCGGCATTCTTCGAATGCACCTATTCTTCGTTTGTCCGCATGTATTACCAGAAGACCTTTGATGCAATGATTGCCACCCCCCTCGCACTCGATGAAGTGATAGCAGGCGAACTCCTGTGGGGGGCTACCCGCAGTTTCATCTACTCGTCCGTGATGCTTGTTGTGCTGATAGGCTTTGGTGTCGTCGATCTCCCGCTCTCACTCATTATTCTGCCATTCTCTTTCCTTGCCGGGCTCCTCTTTGCCGGCATCGCGATGTGTTTCACCGCAATTACGCCTGGCATTGACTCCCTGAACTATCCGAGCTTTCTCTTCATCACACCGATGCTCCTCTTTTCAGGGACCTTCTTTCCCCTCGATGTCCTTCCCGGAGGGCTCCAGATCTTCGCCCGGGGATTTCTCCCACTCACACAGGTTGTCACGGTCACCCGGTCACTCACGCTCTCCACTTTTTCACCCTATTTCCTGTACAGCATCGGGTGGATATCCATCCTGACCGTTCTGTTCTTTTTCGTATCTATTCACCTGATGAAGAGGCGGTTGATTGTCTGAATCGATCCGCCAATACCTATTTATATCTCCCGGACATTGTATACCGGTCATTGGAGAATACAGATGTCGGTTTATACCTGTTGCCAGAAGAATGTCCTGAGTGTGAAACCGGATGCACATATTCGGTTCGTCGCCGAGTTGATGAAAGAGAAGAATATCGGGTGTGTCATTGTCACCGAGGATCATAAACCCGTGGGAATCGTCACCGACCGTGACATGGCACTGAGAGGTCCGCTGCTCTGCGACATTCAACCCACGGCGTTGGTCAGTTCCATCATGACCCGGGAAGTGAAATCCATCACGAAGGATACCGGTATCTTTGAGGCTCTACAGGAGATGAGAACAGCCGGGGTGAGAAGAATGCCCGTCATTGACGGAGCGGAGCGTCTGGTCGGACTCATCACCCTCGATGATCTCATCCGGCTCCTCGCACGCGAGATGTCTGATATTGCACGGATCATCGGGAGAGAGAGCAGCCCAGAGCTCTAGGTCTGGTGCAGGGATGTTCCTGGAGCACCTCCCTTCCGGTTTTTCTGATACAAATCCTTATCCATTGAAAATGCCCTCGTATTGATCAGGGTTCTCTTTTTTCCCCGTACTGCTGAATTACTTCAAGCGTTCTCAACCGGTTGATTGCTGCTGCGAGATCCAGTGGCCGGAATTCGGCATAATCCCGTGATCCCCGTCTCCCGAGGACGTCCAGGCCTCCGCGGGAAATGTCGGAAAAGGTGCTGGAGACGACTTCGGAGAGGGTCTTTTTCCCGTCCATGTACCTGGTGGCAAAGTGGATGGCCTGCCCGATTGCTGCCGTCTGGCTTGAATCCACCAGCTGCTCTACTGCAGAGAGGTCGATGGTATGGATACCAAAGGCGATGGAATGGGTGCCTTTCCCTGATATTTTTGCCTCTCTGCGGCCGAATTTCGGGTTGATACTTCCTGCAAGCGGTATTCTCCGGCGGAGTGTTCCAAACTTCATGCCCCCTTCGGCAGCTCTCTCCGACCGGTGCCTGGCTGCAATCTCCAGTGCCTCCTGTGTGCAGTCCCGCGGGCGGTACTCTTCCATGCAGATGACGGAATCGGCGATATCAAAATAGTCTCCCGATCCCCCAATCACCAGGACTGTTGAGACGCCGAGCTCGTACGAGATCTGGGCAGCACGGTCGATGAAGGGGGTGATGGGCTCTTTATCTTTTCTTACCAGTTCCTGCATCCTGTGGTCCCGTATCATGAAATTGGTGGCAGATGTATCCTCGTCAATCAGGAGGAGATCTGTGCCCACCTCGAGCGACTCCATGATGTTTGCCGCCTGTGA
>LKUF01000044.1 GCA_001412335.1 Methanolinea sp. SDB | reverse complement strand
CCTCGGTTGCGGGCGTATCGCTCGGAGACAGTTTCCTCGTGAGCGACGGCAGCGAACCACGGTCCAGGATCCTGCTCAAGGTCAGGAGACCGAGAGAGAAGATCCGGGAGCTGAAAAGAGAGGGTTTTTTCTCCTTTGTCCTCGTGGAACGGATGTTTATGGATGATATGAAGATATATTCCGCAGACGAGCTGCCTGAGACGAGCGATTACATGAGTATCCTCTATGCGGGGCGCTGAATGGGAAAGATCTATTTTGTCGGTGCGGGGCCGGGCGATCCGGATCTCATAACCGTCAGGGGCAACGAGTTGCTGGAGAAGGCGGATCTCCTCGTATATACGGGATCTCTTGTCAATCCCGCCCTCGTGGACCGCTGCCCGGCTGTACAGAAGATTGACAGCTGGGGCAAAAACCTGGAAGAGATAGTACCTGTCATGGTCGATCAGGCCCGGGAAGGAAAGACGGTGGTAAGGCTGCATTCGGGAGATCCGTCTCTTTTTGGTGCGATTGTCGAACAGATGGAGATGCTTGCCAGGGAGGGGATCGAGTATGAAGTGATCCCCGGGGTATCGTCGATGTTTGGTGCCGCTGCGGCCCTCTCCACCCAGCTGACCCTTGGGGGAGTCTCTGATACGCTCATCGTGACCCGTCCTGCAGGAGAGACCCTCGAAGAGGACGATCTGCCTGCGCTCTCCGGGCATGGGGCGACCATGGTGATCTTTCTCGGTTCAGGGAGGCTGGACTACGTAACCTCGCGGGTCAGGTGTCCGCCGGACACACCTGCTGCGGTGGTGTACCGGGCCACGTGGCCTGACCAGAAGATCATCATCGGAACGGTATCAGACATCGCCAGCAAGGCGGAGGAAGCGGGAATTCACCGCACTGCACTGCTCATCATCGGGGGGGTCCTCGCCCCCGGCAGATCGGGTCACCGGAGGTCGATTCTCTACTCATGAGTGACGTGGTCATCTCCCTTCCGAGATTTGAAGAACAGGCAAGGCGTGTTGCAGATTTTCTCGGCTGTGAAGTTCTCTTCTACCACAAGGGCGTATTCAGGAAGGCATTTTCAGAATACAGCCGAATCGTGGCCGTCATGTCCATGGGAATAGTCGCACGGAGCGTGGCTCCTATCCTCAACGACAAGTGGGATGACCCGGCGGTTGTCGTGGTGAGTCCTGACCTGCGATTTGCGGTTCCCCTGATCGGCGGACACCATGGCGGAAACGACCTGGCCAGGAGACTATCCGGGCTTGGAATGGTCCCGGTCGTGACAACCGCAACCGAAACTGCGGGAAGGACTGCGGTTGAGGTCCTGGCAAAGGATATGGATTGCACGGTCCTGAACCGCGATTCCACCCGTTCGGTCAATGCCGCCATTCTTGACGGAGATGTCCCCGTATTTGCCGCACCCCGCCCGTCTGTCGTCATCGCCGGGCCAGGCATTTCGGTGCTGGTAAAGGAGGGCGAATACTCGATGGGAATCGGGTGCCGGAAGAATATCGGCAGGGAAGAGGTGCTGGCTGCCATCCGCTCGGCCATTGCCGATGCAGGCATATCAGCCGAAGAGATCATGGTCTATGCGACGACAGAGAAAAAGATGCAGGAAAAGGGACTGAAAGAAGCGGTGGATGCAATGGCCGGAACGCTCCTCTTCCTGGACGATGAGGCCCTCTCTGCCCATCCCCCTCAGTCCCCCTCGGGTGCGGGCCGAATCGGGCTTGCAGGGGTGGCAGAGCCCTGTGCGCTTGCATCATCCAGGAGAAGAGAACTTGTTCTCCCGAAGAGAGTCTACGGAGGTGTGACTATTGCACTCGCCAGGTGATTCGAAGGGATGCCTGTACATCGTAGGGACAGGACCCGGTAATCCGGAACAGATGACCATGAAAGCGATACGGGCGATCGAGGAGTCTAGTTACGTTATCGGGAACGAGTCGTACCTCGCCCCGCTGCAGCCACTGCTTGGTGGAAAGACCGTCATCCGGAGCTCGATGGGAAAAGAGGTGGAGAGGGCGAAGAAAGCCGTCGAACTGGCCAGCGACCACGTGGTCTCGATGGTGAGCGGGGGAGATCCGGGCATTTATGGTATGGCGAGTATCGTGCTCGAGTTCGTGGAGAGGAGCGGGTCTGAAACCAGGATAGAGATAATACCCGGCGTGACGGCGGCAAGTGCGTCAGCATCGCTTCTCGGCTCACCCCTTTCAGGGGACTTTGCGGTCATCAGCCTCTCTGACCTCCTCACTCCCATCGAGGAGATCGAAAGGCGGCTCAAAGGTGTTTTATCGACAGGGATTCCCGTTGTACTGTATAACCCGAGAAGCAGGGGCAGGCCGCATAATTTCGCCATGGCGATGGAGATTGCAGCAGAATTTCGGGATGCCGACACCCCGATAGGAGTGGTCAGGAATGCATACCGGGATGGCGAGGAGATACGGATCACCACGCTCTCGAAGGCAGGGGACCTCGAGGACTGGATTGATATGCATTCCGCGGTTATCATAGGTGGAGAGGAGAGCAGGATATGGAGGAGTGGCGATAATGTCAAAGGAATCATCACCCCGAGAGGGTATCACCGGAAATACGTATATTGACCTTGGAGCGACCACGGGCGAGGCATACGGGATATCGGAACGGAGCAGGTCGCTTGCACGCAAGGTGATTGGAGATGCAGGATACGAGGACCGCATCAGGCAGAGATGCTCGATAGCAGTCGGGGACTTCTCGATGGCTGGCCTCATCAGGTTCCGGCATGACCCGGTGGCTTCGGGGCTTGAAGCGCTTGCGAGGAGTGCCCTGGTCATCGCCGATATCTGGATGGTGCAGGTCGGCATCCAGAAGGCCGGCCACGACAGCCCGGTCCTGTGTGCGCTTGACTACGGGTCCGATATCGCGAAAGCACGGGATATCACCAGGACAAGCGCGGGGATGATCGCACTCGCCGACAGGATCGACGGATCGATAGTGGTCATCGGCAACGCGCCATCGGCGCTGCTTGCAGTCTGCGGGATGATCCGGGAGGGAAAAAGACC
>LKUF01000043.1 GCA_001412335.1 Methanolinea sp. SDB | reverse complement strand
ATACATCCTCGTCACCGCCCACCGTGCCGAGAACGTCGACGAGAAGGACAAGCTGGCAGGCATCCTTGCTGGCCTCGACGGCGTGCACCGGGAGACCGGCCTTCCGATAATCTTCCCCATCCACCCCCGGACCGAGAAGATGATGACCCACTTCAACCTCACAGCCCCCTCGATCACCCTCACAAAACCCCTCGGCTACCTGGAGTTCCTCCAATTAGAATCAAACGCCCGCTTGATCATCACCGATTCCGGCGGCCTGCAGGAGGAAGCGTGCATCCTCGGCGTCCCGTGCGTCACATTAAGAGAAAATACCGAGCGGCCGGAAACGCTGGACGTTGGATCGAACGTCCTGGCCGGGACCGATGCACGAACTATCCTGGAGAAGAGCAGGATCATGCTCGACAAAAAACCGGGCTGGAAGAATCCCTACGGCGACGGGCATGCAGGACGGAGGATGGTAGATATTCTGCTGGAGGCAGGGTTGGGGAAGTGACCAGGGATAACCCTCGGCATAAAGAACGACATAAACCGGTCATAAGCGGAATCGTTACCTGATATAAGAGTTTTACAGTCCCGGGCTTAGGGTATGCAGGAACATTCGTCCCGGTTCTTCGCCCTGCCATCGTCTCACAATTCTGATTCTATGAGCACAGACTTCAGGTTTGATCGTGGGACACGCTCAGAAACCCTTAGAATCTCTATCCCAATGAGATTATCCTGATCGTCATAGTCCAGAATGACACCGGGTTTCACCTCTTCGGAGTCATGAATCTGCGTGTCAGAGAGACGCATGTACAGGGCGTCGGCATCTCTATGTATTGGTTACTTTCATTGTCACACTCTCTACCAGGATGGAGCGTTCCAAGCCTCTGCCTTCACCCGATGAGTTCGACCTCGCCTGCCGCGAGAGGCCGGCAGCAAAGCCTGCCACTGTGAACGTCCTTCATCACGGCATCGATCTTCCGTGACACTTCTGCGCTGTAGTATGCCTCGCCGCACCGGTCGCAGACGTAAGATCGGAACATCCCTGACGACAATGATCTCATCCCCGACCCGTGCAATGAATTTTGGTCTTTCCTCCCCGCAGGGTCCCTTTGCAGAACGTGCACCTCTCTGGAATCATTCTTTTTTCCTCCTCGTTCGTGGTATCGATCCATTGTTCCTCATCCGGCACATATGCAGTGATGACCCGGAGATGATCATCGCAGATCCCGATTACTACATGATACACGTTTTTACGTATAAAACCAAGCATGAGCACCGAGGGGCAGGGATCGTCATCAGGATACGATTCACAAAAAACCGGGCTGGAAGAATCCCTACGGCGATGGCCATGCGGGACAACGAATAGTGGAGAGGCTACACGAAGGACCGTTGAAAAATCGACCTGTTTTCAGGATCGATTCGTTGAATTTCAATGCATCGGGCGCCATACGCGGAAAGATTTCACGCGAAGATAGTCCGAATCGTTTGATGCGATATTTTCAATGCCTGCTTTTTGCATTGCGGCGACATGAATTGCGTCGGTTGCAAGAAGCTGGAATTCTTCCGAGAGGACCAGGGATTCACCAAATAGGGGGCCAGGAATAACTTCCAGGTCCATGGATTTCAGCAATTCACACGCCTGCCAGAGCTCAGGAACAGTCTTGAGAATATCCGGGTTTCTTTTGATATACGACACTGCATCAGGCAATGAAAGCCTTTTACGGCTCACGACTGCAGCAACCATCAGTTTATGAAATACTTCGTTCTGAACAAATTCATCGATAAAACCCAGGATCTCTCCACTTTCTATTCTTTTAAGGAATTCCCGGCACGAATCCCCATACACGGAATGCTTGAAAAACACGTAAAGGAAGATATTCGAATCGACAAAGACATACGTGTCAGAGGGTAAACGGGATAGAGTCAATCCCACCCGTTCCACTCGATTATCTCTTCCACTGTTTCCTCATCGAGAGGGAGAAGCCCGTACATCGCATCAGCAATCGATTTTTTAATCTCAAATGTCACAGTCTCTCCTTCCTTAAGAGGCAGTTCCCCTATGGGTTTTAATGTTCTGTTCTCGTATCGCGCCCGGTAGAGAATCGGCATATCAATACTCTTTCCTCATTTCCATAATGTTTTCTTACATGATTAAATCATTGACTGATTGCCATCTCATCAGGCATCATACAACCCCATGAAGCCTGATGATTTTGGGGCGTTCATCCTCTTCAAAATGGCAGAATACCGCATCATGCACCATGGTCTTGAGTTCCTCATAGTCATCTGCCTGGGTATAAATGGAGTGGCCGAGTGCATGGGCTGTATATCCTCCTTCAGGCGATTCCTCGAGAATGAAGATAATTTCCGGGTCCTTATACATCTCAAGCGTATGAATGCAATTCCAGATTAAAGAAAGTATCACTCATCATCCCGCACAAGAGAGGCCGGGATATTTTCATCGGCAAGGAACTTCATCCGGCAATCTTTTCCTGGTTGGTGGTGGAATATACCCGCTCAGACTGAACAATCTCCTGTGCATATCGTATGCAAGCTAAAATATCTTCGTGTTCAAGTCCGGGATACTCCTCCAGGATCATCGCTTCCGACCATCCGGATGCTAGGAGTTCTAAAACGAGATCAACCGGGATCCGTGTCCCCCGGATAACCGGCTTGCCTACCAGGATTGAGGGGTCCAGGATAATCCGTGAAACTGGATTCATGTTGAGACAATTGAAGCCAGGGACTATTATACGTATGCCGTGACCTGGAACTGTCATTTTCATGGGTTTAACTTTTGGATGCCGTCATTTATACCGCAGGCATGATATGCTCTTCAGGAGACCAGTTTCCCGGTCATCCTGGTCATAAGAGGAATCGTTACCTGATACAGAATCGTCATCTGTTCCATCAATGAAAACTTGACGGAATGTTCCCACACGTATGAAGCAAGAGATGGGTTCTTTCACTAGAATGTGCAGCTGACTACAGTCGGCCATACTTTTTATGGGCCTGTTCGATGGGGAGAATTTCGTGAACACGGATAATCTTGTTCTCCGTGTCAATGCTGTAAAATGCGGTATATGTATGAGCGATATGCAATCTGAATATCACTCTTCCGGCCCGCAAAACCAGTTTTTCCTTGTCCCCGCCGCTACCAGGGAAGGGGTTTTCACCAAGGCTGTAAAGTGCGTTTTTGATAATACGCCGGGATTTTTCAGGTACATTCGAGATGTATGCCCCGGCTGTATTCCGGACTTTAACTTCAAAATTCAATCATTATTCTCCGTGAGGGAGACATACTCAGAGTCAGGGAGGCTTTCCCATGCCTTCACGTCTTCCTCAAGGCGGCCCTTCTTTACCTGTTCTATCATATCTTCGAGAAGATCGTCATAGGTCTGGCCTGCACCCTTCATCTCCCCGAGCTTTTTCCAAACCGTTTCGGACACGGGAATCCGCTTTACCGCTGGCATGGGTATACTATTATCATTGTAAATACTATAAACCTTTACAATCTATGGCTGGTGTCCTCCTGGAATACGTCATCCACCAAACCCATCTTTTCCAGGAAGACCCGGCACAAAAATTCAGGCTCGTTCCAGATCGCCTGTCCGGAGTGAGAAGAGCAGGTCACGAAACAGTCCCTCATCTGGGACCTGAGGGAGCCGGCTCTTCCTGTACGCTTCATCCAGCTTCACGAACTCTGCTTCGTAACGGTCTCCGGGACTCCCTTCGCGATCCCGCAAAAGGCCATTCATGACCGTGTAATCAAGTATTCCTTCTGAAAGAAGCCGTTGTCCGAACAGGAGTGTACGGATGGCGGAGAGATATGGTTTTTCCGGATTATCCTGGCCACGTCTCCGGACGGCGTCCGATACCTGTGACTCCGCCATACCCCTGATTGAATGGTAACTCTTCCGGGAGAGCGTGGAAACCACGACTTTCCGGAGTCGTTCCCGTGCATCGGAAAGGTCAGCGATGACCAGCGGACTGGTGACCACCCAGATTGCATTGATATTCCCCGATATCAGCAGCTGCACCAGATGCCCAATCTCCATGAACGAAGCATCAATCAACCTGCCATGATCATCTGTATACTGCTTCTGAGGTCGTGTAACAGGGATTTTTCGCCCTTCCAGGATGGACCGGGTCGGCACCTGGTAAATATGGACCCAGTCATAGTCACTCGCGAACTCCTCCATTCCCCACATCCGCGAACCGACTTCCGTAATAAAGAGAATCTCCCCAGACTCAGGATCCATGTAATGACAGAGTTGGTACAGGAACGCCATAGTCATTTCGTGACCAGGCACTATGACAACTGTCGGAACTCTCCATGGCCCGCAATGGTAGGCATGATATGCTCTCCGAAAGACCAACCGCCATCACATTGATATACATTTGTATGTATATACAAAAGCATGACAACAAAGAGCATGCTTGTCCAGGTCCGCATGCCTCCCCGGCTGGTTGAGGCACTCGATCGCCTTGCAAAAGAAGGGCTCTACACAAGCAGGAGCGAGGCCATTCTTGACGCGGTTCGGAGGCTTGCCCTTGCATACGAGAGAAAAGACCCTCTCCGGCAATCAATAATCCGGAAATATCTTGGCAGACCCGGGAAGGGGTCGATCGAAAATGTGGGCGAGGTCCTGAACCCAGAAGAGATTACACAATCGCTGGAGCAGGCGTTCCCCGGGAAGTCCATCGATGAAATCATCTCTGAGGTGCGCCGGTGATCGTCATCGATACCGATGTGCTGGCATTGTATCACTTCTTTACAAGGGATGACCGGCACAACACGGCGTGCACCTTTATCAGGGATACACAGGAGATTCCCCGGGGTACAACCATCTACAACCTCCTCGAGCTTTCCGGGATCCTCTCTGTCGCAGGGAAACCAGGACCTGCACGGTCGCTCCTTGAAGCCTATGCAACTGCTGCCGATATGCAGGTTCTTTTTCCTCACCTCTCTCCACTTTCGCCGGAAGTCTTCTGGGCTGACTATTCCGGGGAACTGATGGAGATGATGGAGCGGGGGCTCCGGTACGGTGATGCAAAAGTGCTGTGGGTGGCGGAGAACAGCAATGCTTCGTCTCTTGTGACGTGGAATACCCGGCACTACCAGGAAAGGACCTCGCTTTCCGTTCTCACCCCGGATGAATACCTTGCTGATACTTGAGAAGGATCAAATGTTTTGCCCGGGGACTGGAAAAATCCATGGACACGCTGGACGGCGGATGGCGGATATCCTGAGGCGAGGTTCGGGAAGGAAACAACTGAGGATTCTCTGCTCTCTCATTTCAATCACCAGAACAATTATTGAGAACCCGTAAACATATAGTCAAAACCTAATATTTTTCAACCGTGATACCAGGTATCTTCGTAAAATGATGGTCACGGGTGACGATCACCCCATCATAGCAAAGGGTTACGGCCGCGATAATCTCATCGAAATCGCCTGCCCGTACACCTTTTCGGAACATCTGTGCCGATATCTCCCCAAACACCGGGAACACCTCGTCGGTGACCGGAAGAACTGGAATTTCTTCAAGGATTGACCTGATGAGCGAAAGGTTTCCCTCTACCTCGGACGAGAGATACACCCCGCGATACAGCTCAAGGACATTCATGCAGGTAGTCGCAAGAAACGCTCTATCTTCTTCCAGCTCCTTGAGCTTTTGACAGGCTGCCGGGCGTTTCCTGAGAAGATCGATTATGAAGGTCGTATCCAGGACCGGCATGATCAGATCTCTGCCGTGCGGGCCTTCCGGGATCTCATCTCCTCTGAAGCCGACTCGATCGAAGCGGCAAGGTCCTCTTTCGGGGAGATGGCCTCCAGGACCTCGGAAAGTGCACGGCGACGGGGATAATACTTCACGATGACCTCTGAAAAACTCATCCTTCCGGATTCTTTGAGACTTTTTAATGTCTGGTATGCTTCTTCGCTGATGCTGATGGTCCGGGTGGGCATATAATACACATATGTGTATGCATAATTATACTCTTCGCCAGACCTGCTCACTACAACACGGTATACAATTGTCTGGGAAGGTTTTCCCACCAACCCGGGGATTCCCGGTGATATGCGATCTTTACGCTTTGGTTTCAACAAATGATGCCGCAGTCACCATGATTCGAGGTCTTCGATGAAATCAGTGTCTTTCTTTCCTGAAAATCCCCCTTTTTCGTATGCAAGAAATGCCCGTTCTGTCCTCTCAGCAAAGAGGATGTCCTCTCTTTCGGTCGGTTCAAGATCATCGATTGGTTTTAGTATAAATCGATCTCCTTCCCTGGTTACGAGGAGCTGAGCGCCCTCGACAAGATCGCTTCTCATGGTTGCGGGAATGACGATCTGACCCCTGGAATCCATCCTCGTGATACCGATAAGCATGGCAGATCACCTGTCTTCGATTATCCCGTTTTATTGTGTGCGTGGGTTAATCTTTTTCCAATACCCTAAACCCGTAACCGTGCTGCTGACACATGTGAAAATCCCAATCTTTCCAAATGCTCCACCTGCGACCTGTTTCGCACTTTTCCTTCCACCGCTTCGGCCAGGGGCAGCTCGGGGATCACCATCTGTACAAGGTGCGTACCCTGCAGTGCAGCTTGAATCCACCTGTGCTTTTTCCAGTACGGCTTGAATATCCGGCGTTTCCCAAAGGGTGAGACCTGGTGCCCGTTCATGCAGGCATTAAGTGCGATATGCCAGTCCACGTAGTCCATGAATACACCATCAACGTTCCGGAATGAAAATAGGGCGAGATTGGGGAATTCCCCCTTCCTGCGATACTGTTTTATCCCCCCTTCACATCCAACAAATAGCCGCCAGTTGTCGGTGTACCCGCTCATCCGGATGACCTCGTCTGATCTTCCAACAGCGATGAAGAGCGGAAAAAAACCGATCTCCTGCTCGAGCCATTCATACGCAGGCAGGAAGTCGGGAGACGAAAGGCTCCGGTCGGGCCGGATCGTCCCATATTCCACACCCGCTACCGGCATGCAATGATGAAAACACGGGGCATCCATGTGCCGGCCAAAGATTGCACTAACCTCAATATCCATATTTTTCCCTCAGTTCGACCGTTTTTCCTCCTCTTCGGCATCGCACCAGCCAAAATACACGCACCCGATACACTGCGAACAGACAGATCCTGTGCATCCCTCCGGGCGGGGATCCGGTTGTACATCGGGATCATACATGGAATTATCTACACTCATGAATGATCCGTCTGCCTGCATTTCGAGGACATGGCAGTCTTTCCGCATCTCGTATTCCATATTGAGAAGACAATACCCCTCGATATGGATGGGCGACCAGCCACATGGTGCAGGATATTCTTCATCAGGGCTCATTGGATCTTTCATTCACGTTCATGCCCCAATGGGTTTGTGGTCGGGCAGCACATACAGACAATGCACCCCAAAAAAAGTATCCTTCACAAAACCGGCGCGATTGTGTAACCGGGCATTATAACTCCGCTCCGGGTCTTCAATAGGGAATGACCTTCAGACCCGAAATCGTTTTCAAGTGAGCATCACGGGATACAATTTCTTCACCGTGCCGGAGAACGATCGCGGCAATCAGCTCGTCGAATGAAGAGATGCTGCTGCCGCTCTGCTTGAGATCTGCAGCAATATCTGCATACAGAGATGCTGCTTCATCATCGAAGGCAAGGATCGGAAAATACGCGAGAAATTTCCTTGCTGTATCATACAGACCTGGCCGGGCGCTTATCCGTGCACCATACAGGAACTCGGCAGCTGAAATGGACGTCGTTTTCAGGTTGGAGAACTGTTCTGCAAACCCAATAGCACCCGGATCTTCGCGGATAAGATCGATTAAGAAGCAGGTATCGACAATGCTCACAATTGCGCCTCCCGGGGATGTGCCTCATCGAGCTCCTGTTTTCCGCGTGTAACCGAAACCACAAGCTCTTCCTTGAGATCGCGGGGAAGTGATCTGACAAAATCCACAACTGATTTCTGTTCCCCCCGCGAAAGCCGGATGATGACATCTGAAAAGCTCTCTCCCTCGCGCTTCATCGATTTTAATGCCTGATAGGCGGATTCCTTGATATTGATCGTCTTCGTCCCCATATACTGTGTATACACAGTTAGTACTATGGGAAGATAGAATTTGCGTAAGAAGGATATTTTCCATTCCTGCATCGGATCCAAAAAATCTATCGACGACCCCTTACGTAGGCCTCCGGGAGAACACCAAATCACCCCCCGATTTTGGTGAGCACGACACTCCGGCTTCTCAGAATAATTCCATAGGAACGAAACGAACGAATCAAAAGCCCGTCCCACCATCTCTGCCAACCACTCATCAGGGGAATAGAAAAGCACAAACCCAAAAACTCTTCCTTCCGCGATATCTTGAACCATTCACTCATCGGATATTCAGGCCTGTATGGAAAACCCGGTCATTGTGATTAAGAAGGTGAGTGTATGCAGGCAGTTTATCCTCCCAGGCTCAGGGCATAGGAAGACTGGTTGATAATTTTCACGCTTTTCCCGGCCGGTCATACTCCCTGACCTCGAACCCGGAATATTTTGAGATCTCCAGGAAATCCAGATCAGCCGTGAGAATCTCCGGTGCGTGATGTGCCAGTGCGATGCCTGCAATGAGGATGTCAAATGCATTGACACGATCTCCATGCAACGCCATGCGTGCCCCGATATCACTGGCGATCCTGGCTGCTGGGAGCGTGAAATCCAGTATTTCGATCTCCGAGAAGAAATGGGCGAAAAATTTCTCTTCTTTCGGTGATTTCAACCTCCTGACTCCCGCCATTATCTCGTAATAGGATAATCACCGTGACCGCGGATTTTTCACATCCAAAATAGCAGTCTGAAGATACTCGTTTCGGAAAAAATCAATGAAAAACGAGGCAGCAAGGATGATCACACTCTCGCCTTCCCCGATTGCGGATCTTTTTCGTCAGATCCTCCAGTTCATCAAGAACCTTTGAATCTTTCAGTGCCCCTGCATAATCGCGGATATCATGATTCTTTGTGCTGATCAAACGGTCGATCACGTCGGAGAAACTATCGTCTTTCTCTTTTAAGGCAACAAGCGAGTGATAGGTTTCATCGCGGATCGTGATAGGTTTCATTGCTCAATGCACGTGTAGATGATAGTATTTAAATTTAATTAAGATACACAGCCAGACTTTCCAATAAAGGACATGCCATGGGCAATTCTATTTCACGTGTCCCAGCATCTCCAAAAGGCCCTCTTCGAGAGAATACCCGGGCAGAAACCCGAACGCCTCTCCCGCCTTTGAGATGTCAGCGACGGATCGCTTCACCTCTCCCGGCCTCTCCGGGGCATATTCCGGGCTGCCCGAAAACCCGGACAACGTTGAGAGGATCGACGCCAGATCGTTCACGCTCGTCTCCTTCCCACTGGCGATGTTGAAGACCCCTGTCGCACCGCTCTCCATGGCCCTGATGTTGGCGGAAACCACGTCCTTCACGTACACGAAGTCCCTCGTCTGCTCGCCGTCGCCGAAGATTTTCGGGGATTCTCCCCTGGAAAGCCTGTCGATGAACTTCGGGATGACCGCGGCATAATCGGAGTGCGGGTCCTGGCGGGATCCATAGACATTGAAATAACGGAGGAATACCGTGGAGAGACCATAGAGATCCCCAAAAAGTCTCCCGTATCCTTCCCCGGTCAGCTTGGCAAGGGCATAGGGGGAGAGGGGATCGACAGGGTCATCCTCCCGCTTGGGAAGGCCGGGGAGGTTTCCATAGATTGCAGCCGAAGACGCGGCAACGACCTTCCGTACACCGGCATCCCGTGCAGCAATCAGAACGTTGAGTGTCCCGGTCATGTTCACCGCATGGTTCGTGAGCGGATCCTCGATAGATCCGGGCACGGACACGAAGGCTGCCTGGTGGAATACCCCGTCCGCACCGCAAAACGAATCCTTCAGGAATGCCAGGTCCGTGATGCTCCCCTTCCAAAAGACTGTTTCGGGATATTCATCCCGGATCGCATCGATCCTCTCCATGCTGCCGGACGAGAGATCGTCGACGATTGTCAACTCATGGCCTTTTCGGAAAAGACCTTCGCAGAGGTGCGACCCGATGAATCCCGCCCCACCGGTGACAACGTATCTCATGGCCGGGTCTCCCGGTTCTCACTAATGCCTGTATTCATCCGTATTTCTCTCCAACTCTCTCCATATATCGATGATATGCTCAAACTCATCTGGTTTTTTCCAATCCCTTCACCAGGAATCCGTCACGTCTGTCGTCCATCCACCGGATTCTTCAACCGCCCCGGTTGTTATCTCTTCCGCCATTTTGTTGATTCACCTCTCTTTCTCCCGTTCCCAGTCGTCCTCACGCCGCTCGATATCGTCCTCGCCGACGTAGTCGCCGGTCTGCACCTCGATGATCTCGAGCGGTTCCCCGCCGTTGTTTGCGAGCCGGTGCCACACAAGGGCCGGGACAAAGGTGCTCTCGCC